>QHOF01000018.1:0-18975 GCA_003219335.1 Verrucomicrobiota bacterium
TGGGACGCGCGAAAAAGAATCAGATCGCAAGTTGAAGCGAACCTCACGATGATCGTCACGAAGAAAACGGACCGCCAGGAATTCATAAGCGGTTTGGAGTGGATTGGCAGAGCGATCGAAGAGGAGGTCGATCTCGCCCGCAGAGACAAGCTTGAATACGAGAATCGTCCGGGCTAGGCAGTACCCGGTCTCGGTCCTCGGCCCTCAACAATTTAAGTCTGAGCGGCCCAAGGTCCGTTCGGCGTTGCATGCCCTTTTTGTGATCGCGATTTCCCCCTGAACGTCCTTATTGCCCGGGTCGATCTTACTTGCTTTTTCTAATTCGGCGAGAGCCTGCGAATATTCCCCACGCTCGCGATAAAATCTGGCAGCCCTGATGCGATCGTTGAACTCTGCACCCTTGCCCGGCTGCAGATCTTTAACGGTCTCCGGCTCTCGTCTCGTCGCGATGGCTTTGCCCGGCTGGACATCTTTACTGATCTCCGGCTCCCGTCCTTTCGCGACGGATTTGACGACTAGGCTTAACGGGTCGCTGGCGACTTCACCGGAACGCGCAATGACCCTCGCCATTCCCTCCCGTTGTCCTGAGACTTCGCCCCTCGAGTTCACAGCTGCAATGCTGCTATCACTGCTTTCCCAGCGAACTCCTTTCTTGATCTCACTTTCCCGCCCGTCGGAATACCTTCCCCTGACCCGTAACAGTAAACGCCCTTTCACCTTGATCTCCCGATTGTCTGCTTGGATTCCTAGGGACACAAGCCGTGGTTCGGAAACTGGAGTGGAGGATAGTGGTCGTATCACCTGAATATCAAGAGCCGGCGCCTCTAGTCCTTTGTAGCGCGCCGACACTTGAGCCTTGCCAACCCTTTTGGCCTCGGCATTGCCGCCTTCATCGACAAAAAACAGCACGGATGGATCATTGCTTACCCACTCGACATTCTCTTTAATCTCCTCCCTTGTACCATCTGCATATTGGGCAGTTAGCCGCAGAACCATCCGCTCGTTTACTTTGAGTTCCGCCTTGTCCGCGCTTATTACCGCCGAAATGATCGGGTTTACCGTTTGTCGTTTCTTTTCCGGTTCCCGCACGATCTTTTCTCCATTTTGAACCGGAACTTGGCCATAAAAAACCATTCCTATCCATAATGCTACGCAGACCAGCAGGAGTGCCCCTCCAACCAGAGCGATCCATTTCCGATTCATTCTTTTCCCGGGGATTGCTTCAACGGCTTGTGTAAGCGCGACGGTGGCGAGCACTGTCTTTGCTGGGCCTTCCTCTTGGCTTTCCAAGTCCCGAGAAACTTCTTGTTGCGATCGTGGTTCTTCCGAACTTTCAACTGCTGAGCCATGCTCCTTCGCGCCGAGCGCACGTCGAATTTTGCCTAATAGAGATCTCGCTCCGGATTCCTGTCGGGTGGCGTCCGCTTCAATCACTTCAAAAGGCTGTGTGACCATCAAAGTCTTGGCTAGTGTCCCCGGGGCGAATTCGCGCTCCGCTTTGTGTAGAGACGCAGCAATCTGTTCCATGTTCGCCGGCCGACGCTCGGGTTGCTTTTCCAAAGCCTGCGTTACGATGCGCTCTAATTGAGCCGGAATTTCTCGGCGCAACTTTCTAAGTGGAACCGGAGTCTCCTTTAGATGCTTCATCAAGATCGCCGCCGGCGTCGGTGCGGTAAACGGCACCCTCTTGCTTAGCATTTCGTAAAGAACGATTCCGAAGGCATAGATGTCTGTTCTTTCGTTTATCTCGCGACCTTCGATCTGTTCCGGCGCCATATACGCGGGTGTACCCATAATCATGCCCGCTCGTGTGAGCCTTGTTGATGCGCCGGCTTCTCTCAAGCGCGCAATACCGAAGTCCATAAGTTTGACTTCGTCTCCTCTCCCGACAACCATGATGTTCTCCGGCTTGATATCCCGATGAATAACGCCGGCTCGATGCGCGGCCCCTAATCCATCCGCGATCTGGATGCCGAGATGGACCGCTTGCGAAATTTCTAGAGTGCCTGCGCATATGACTTCCTTGAGATTTCTACCTACGAGGTACTCCATAGCGATAAAAAGGTTACCATCCTCTCCTTGATCGAAATCATAAATCTGGATCACGTTACGGTGATTTAGAGAAGCTGCGAGCTTGGCCTCCTGGCGGAATCTTCTGACGAATGTCTCATCGCGCGCATACTCGCCATGCAGGACTTTCAGAGCTACTTTTCGTTCGATATTGATCTGTTCCGCAAGATAGACAACCGACATTCCACCTTCGCCCAGTTTTTCAATCACGCGGTAACGGTGCTTGATGGTTTTGCCCACGAAAGTATCCTGTTTGGGAGCGGAGTCTCTGAGAATGCCGCCGTCAACGTCACAAACCCCGACCTCATCGGCGTAGATTCGTTCACATATGGGACAGTATTTCATTTGAATCCTTTTTACTCTGAAAGGACCATTGACCCTACCAGCCAATCAGAAGTGCTATTTTAAAAAGGTTCTTATTCGGCCCTGGGACGCGCTTAGCACGACATCACGATTCATAGCAATCCCCGCAGGGCAAAAGCAATTCAAATAGTTTTGCTGGTTCAGATAGGAAGTACGGGACGGCAGGTGGTGGGTGGTTGAAATTCCATCTAGGCCGCCAACTTCCATCTTAGTTAACCTGGTTCAGCCAAATGGACGGCCGGAGTCGTTACAGGGTCACATCAGGCCTAACATTCTTTTGGTCGCCTGCGAAGGGTGCAAACGCGAAGTATCAACCGACGAGAAAACGGGACACGTTCGCTTCAAGGTGGGAGTTACCACCTCAAGTTTCACGGATCCTGCATGTTAAGAGTCCGACGGTTGACAGGCTAATTCTGTTGGAGGGAATCTTTACCTATCCGAGTCTTGTAGGTAAGTAGCTTCGCCTCCACTCTTGCAAACTGGTGGCAGGCAAAGTCTGTGGTGCGGGATTTACGATCGCCGCGCATGCAGAGGAAAAAAGTGAGAGAGCTATTAATAAGAATAAAAATGAATTTTTAAACAGCATGTGTTTCTCTCCTGTTGGCGAACTATGATGTTTGACGCATTCACAATAGAACGGAAGTCGTAGGTTGTCAAACATTTATAACGGCTTTTTGTCACAAAATAAAAAAATTGATTGACAAGTTCGCCAATTTGGGGCAAATGTAGACAAAATCGACACGGTAATTATTGGAGGAAGCAAAGGAATCATGAAAATCCAAACACCTGTTATTTTGGTGATGTTAGTTTCTATTTTTTTCCCGAGTTCCATCGGGGTCACAGCCGATTTAAAACCCGTTGGGGGTATTACTGCATTTGGTGGGGCTGAAAAGGGTGTCGATAATGCCAGTGGGATTGGCGGGCTCGAGATGCTCGGCCTGCTGCCGGTCGGGCGAAATGTAGGTGTTCAGGGAGGACTTAATTTTACAGGTGGTCAGGGATTTCGTTTTGGTGTTAATGCCGGGCCTGTCCTTAACTTTCCTTCGGGGAAAGTCGGTCTCTTTGTGGATTATGAACACCGAGCTCGCGAAGATTTTAACTATGTCGGACTCCGAGGGATAGGTGGCTATTACTTTGATCGAGTTGACGCTCTTCTCAGCTATTCGCAGCCTGTATGCTGTGTGAAACGATCGAATGGCACCAAGATTGTCGGGATTAACGAACTCCAGGGAATCCTTCGATTTTACCCTACCAGCGAAATTGAGTTGAATGGTGGCATCCTCGTGAACAGTTTCGCCGGCCCAGGCCGAAATGACAATGGCGGAACCGGTGTTGGGGGAAGCTTCGGTATTTCCTTCAAGCTTTTCGATCCTATTGTTATTCAACTCGTTCAAGGGAAAATAGATAACCGCGATCGATATAGGGTAACATCCGGTATTCAATTGATCTGGGGCTCGCCGCTGCAGGAGTATTTGCGCGAGCATGTGTCTCCGCCATTTATAGGTGGTGGCGACCCGGGCGGACTAAAAAGCTTCGGAGAAGCTAAATCCAAGAGTTCTGCCGAGGCATTCCGAACCAATTGAAATTCGCTGCTATGCTTCCACTGCATGATGTCAACCTGACATGCCAGGAACTGGTGCGGTGTGTTCGTGAGCTGGGCGCCGTGGCTTCGTTTATTCGCCCAACCTGGTAAACGGCCACTACTGGCATTCGAACTACTGGGACCCCCTATACAGCCTTCATGAGGAGCTGGACGTCGCCTGGTGCTTCCATGTGCTTCCATGAGGGGACAGGCGCCTGGTTACTCCCACATGAACATGCTCTACGGAGAGAACCGGTTTTACCGGCACGTCGCCAGCCATTGGATCTTCAGGAAGGTGGCTGGTGCGCAATTTGAAGGGCAGGCGGTGCGGGCAGTCGGATAGGTGGTCATGAAACTCTGAGATCCACCGCCGCGAGTGAGATGTCGTGATACGCCTGTTCTTCCAGCGTATGTAGAGGATTCACACCTCATAAAACACTGGAGCCCGGATAGCGCTGAGCCCCAGGTCATGTGGTCCCGTTCCAGGGCTTGAATTTTCACATTTTTTTCCGAGTCAGAATTTTCACCAGCAGCTTATCATAGACAGAGACGGGCAGGCACTAGAGGATCTCACAAAAGCTGTGGAGATCCGACCGCGGTCAGCTTACAACCGCTATTATCGAGGCGAGATTTACGCCAAAATTGGTCAATACGACAGAGCTTTGAATGATTATCAACATGCGTTGTCTCTGAAACCTATTTTTACCGACGCTTATTTTGGTATGGGAATGTTGTATTGGCAAAGAAAAGAAATTCCACAAGCAATCACGGCATGTAGGAAAATTCTGGAAATCGACCGGCACGACGCCCGGGCATATTCTTGTCTGGGTAAGCTACTGATGGAACAGAAAAGAGATGCCGAGGCGATTGAGATATACAAAAAGGGGCTAGGTTTTATCCCCGACAATGACGAGCTTTGGTATGATTTGGGGGTCATTTATAACGAAACCGGAATGTACAGTGAGGCTGCGAAGGCGTTCGAGAAAGCGACCGAGCTTATCCATAAGTAGTAAGGGTGAAGGTTCTTTGTTATTATAGCCCACCTAATCTCCACGAGGGTGAGTTCTGACTTTCCGACTCCGCCTTCCGTAGAGTAAATGATGTTGCTTTATCCAGCTCCAGAGTAACCATCCTGTTTCCTTTCGTCGTTAGCGGATATATCCATTCACGTGTCGGTATAAACTACGGAGAAATAGGTTCGTATCGCGGATCGCGCTCTTTTGTGCGAACGAATCTCCATTGAGAAACATTCAGGATGGTTGATCCGAAAAGATGCGTTGAAATGCGACCTTTTTACGTTATCTCACGTATCTTCTTAACGTATAGTGGCTCGCCTTGACTGGCCATTGCGATTTCGATTAAATGCTGTTGTCATTCTAATAACTTAAGTAAGCTCCTTACATGCCAGTCTTCCTTAATCATAGCGAAGGCAGTAAAGCTGGCCAGCTTGAATCCTTTGATAAGGACCAAATTCGGATTGGTAGGCAACAAGATAACGACGTCCAGTTTGATCCGCAGAAAGATACCTCGGTTTCGGGCTATCACGCAGAGATTTATCGTGACGGTGAGGCCTTCTTCCTTAAAGATCTCCAAAGCAGAAACGGAACTTTCGTAAATTCCCACAAGATTGACCAGCCTGTCCGGCTTAAGGATGGGGACATCCTCCAGTTTTCTGCCCGCGGTCCGAAGGTTGCCTTCTCGACGAGGGACCCTTCGCTTGCTAGTGAAACGGCTGTCTCACCGTCGGACATTGGCACCCCTACCCTGGTTTCAGCCGCCGAAGAAAAATTCGAGCCCGAGAAAAAAACTGGCATCTGGGAGAAGATACGCCCTATGGGCCCTATCGCTTCGGCAATTGTGGCGCTGTTGGTGCTTGTCGGCGTCGGGCGGTTTCTAGGTTTTTCATGGTGGAGTTTGCTGATCGGCGCGGCTGGAATAGTTCTCATGATGGGTGGGGCCTATCTCTGTTGGCGATTCTGGCAACGGCGCAAGGCCCTGCGTGAGCAACGGGAGGCAGCAAGTCAGGGGATCGAGGAGAGTTTGGGCCGGGGTGACAAGGGTAATCTTCAAGATATTAGGCACAAGTGGGCGGACGTCGTTCGCTCCTTGCGGGAATCAAAGCTGCAGCGGCACGGCGACGACCCAATCTATGCTCTTCCATGGTTTGTCGTGATCGGGGAGCCTGGTTGTGGAAAATCCGCTTTACTCAAGGCAAGCGGCCCGCTCTCTTCCGTCGTAACCGCTGGACAAGTGGGGCCCACTCGTAACTGTGACTGGTGGTTTTTTGACAAAATCGTGGTCCTTGACACCTCTGGACGCTATGTGTTTCAGACGAAGGAAAGCGATAGCGCCGGCGAATGGCAGGAATTGTTGAATTTACTTAGGAACAACCGTCGGAGAGAACCTCTCAACGGCGTAATGGTTGCTGTGCCTGCCGAGTCGCTCGCATCCAAGCCGATCGATAAGCTTAAAGAACAGGCCGCCCAACTCAGAGAACGACTCGATGAGATCGTTCAGCGGCTCGGCGTCAAATTTCCGGTCTACTTGGCGTTAACGAAAGGGGATCGTATCGCCGGCTTTAGCGAGTTCTTCGAAGCCTTGCCAGACCAGTTCAAGGGCCAAGCATTAGGTTATGCGAACTCTGAGTTGGGTAACAACGCCGACACATCTCGGTTCTTTGAAAAGGCCTTTCGCACCATGTGTGAACGTGCAGAGCGTTTGCGGCTGGCCATGATCTACGAACAAGAGCGAAATGACATTCCGCGCGGAATGTTTCTGTTTCCCGCGGAGCTCAAAAGCCTACATGCGCCGCTCAAGGCTTTCGTCGATGTCCTTTTTCGACCGAGCCCGTATCGGGACGCACCTTTTTTTCGCGGATTGTTTCTTACGAGTGCTCATCAAGGAGGCTCACCCTCGTCTCGCCTAGCGCATTTATTGGGACTCAACTATTCTCATGCAGCGCCGACAAGAGCAACCCGTGATCTTTTTCTACGCGATCTCTTTTCCGTCATACTCCCCAACGATCGCGCTTTGGTTGGGCGTACCGCGAGAGGGGTCGAACGATACCAGCTCACCCGGGCGGCAGGACTGATCGCCGCAATAGCGGTGTCTTTATTGATCTGCGGCCTCTTCACGCTGTCTTTTACAAATAACTGGTTAGCTCTGAAGCGGCTCGATATAGTTCCCTGTATCAGTCCTAACAGTAGTGCAAGCTCAATCGCTCAAATTTTAAGACCGCTAGACGACTGCCGGCAGACTATTGAAACTATCACACCGCGCTCGATCGGGAGAAAAATAGCAATGAATTTTGGCCTCGGCCAATCGCGGCGAGTGAGAGTCGCCCTGCAGCAGCGTTTTTCGACAACGTTTCGCGCCAATGTGTTGAATTCCCTGGATGCTCGTATCGATGAAAGCCTCTCGCGTGCATCCGCCGATCCCATAGTGGTAGGTTCCGTCGTTCAGCGAATTCAGTTGCTGGCCCAGTGTCAACGGGTAGAAGGATGTGCTGACCTGGAAAATTCAGATCGATTAAACTATCGGGTTCTGGTAGCCGTTGGGGAGCCGCAAGTCAAAGATGGCGATCCCGCCATCGACCGAATGCGTCGAACCCATGAGTCGTACTTGCTTTGGCAAACAGATCCAAACGTCCTTAGAGAAATGCAATCCAAAGATGCCGAGCGAATAAAGCGTTGGCTGGATTCCGGAGGTCTCAGAGAAGACCGAATCCTTGATTCTGCCAGGACACAGTTCTCACCCATTCGAGCCGCTGATTTCTGGGAGTTGAATGTTCCTGGACAGGTTGATGCCGCCTACACTGCGCAGGCTTGGCGTGAAGGGATTGTACCGCTCTTATCCGGCTTGCAAACGATGGCGGCCCAGGCAACAGGCGTCAGCGACTCAGTAAGAAAGTTTGAGGTGAATTACAGAAAAGAAACGTTGCGTCAGTGGGGCGAATTCTTGGCTGACTTTCCGCAGGCGGAAAAATCGGCTGTCCAAAGAGGAATGAACAGAGAGATTGCTTTGAACGCGGGCGGTGCCGAGTCCCCCTATAATCGCGTCATTGAAACCGCTCATGCCAACCTAAGTGCTGTCCTCGGCGATTCTTGGAATAGCAGGGATCTCGAGCCGTGGGCGACCACGCTTAAAAAGTTTGTGGCCCTCAGGGGCAAAGTTGTGCAGGCACAAAAAAGCGGCAAACAGGCATCTCAAGAAAGCAGCCAAGGAAAAGAAGCTGACGCTATAAAGTATTTGTCGATGTACTTAGGCGCGTTGGGGCAGATTCGGGCGGAGCTGAGCACCAGCGAAAAAAGTTTCTCTTCTGCTAAGAAGGCTTTCGAAGAGGGGGAAGCCAGCGGTAACGCCACTCACCCGGTTCTCAAAGCTTCCTGGGCCCTCGGCATGTTAAGAGATACCATTGGATCGCTGCAAGGGGAGGACCGCATATTTTGGATCTTGCTGGCGCGGCCCATTGCGGTCAGCTGGAAGGCGACGCTAGAGGAGTCCGGTAAGTATCTACAACAACAGTGGGAAGGCCTTTTACTGGAGGTTAGGGATTTGGATCCCGGACCGAAGGGCGGGAAAATAATTGCATTCGTGAACGGGTCTGCGGCCGTGTTTCTTTCCCGGCAGGGAAGCTACTGGGTTCCCAGAAGGATTCTCGATCAGGCAGTGCCTTTTACGGATCCTTTCCTTCGATATCTGTCGCTCCTACGACGTGACGCGATTAATTCTGGCACATCCACATCTCTGCCTTCCTCATTGTCCTCCGGCCCGCAACCGCCAGCCTTTATCGTGAGGACTTCATAATACCAGGAGAATAGATGAATAGAGCAAAAAACGTCGTGTGGAGCGAAGGACTGTTTCTTACGCCCCATCTTTTTCAGCAAGCTGATCGGTACCACGAAAACTTGCTTCATTTCCGGTTGAAGCCGCTCACACCGTTTTTTTGGGGATTATCGGAACTCGAAATTGACCGTGATGGACTACCTAAGGGCTTTTTCACTCTTTATCGTTGCAGCGGCGTGATGCCCGATGGTTTGCCGGTGCAGATTCCAGACGAGGATAACGCGCCCGAAGCA
Source organism: Verrucomicrobiota bacterium (assembly GCA_003219335.1). Classification (GTDB taxonomy): domain Bacteria; phylum Verrucomicrobiota; class Verrucomicrobiia; order Chthoniobacterales; family UBA10450; genus Udaeobacter. The sequence goes on from QHOF01000018.1 coordinate 9,094, forward strand.
CGCTCGGTAAAGACGTTCTTCGCTCCGTCCGCTGAGACGCTCGACGTTTTCTTAGCCATCCCGGCAAAGCATCCGGACGCGCTCAATGTCACCTTGGAAAATGGTGCATCAGGGCGCGCGGTTCGATATCGAATGGAAATGGCACGCGTGAACGACGAGACGACTGAAGGGAATGAAAGCGAGATTCCGCTTGCTAGCAAGAATGTTCAGATCCTATTTGGTGCAGAGTCGTTGGAGGATAAGATCTGGATCAAGATCGCAGAGCTCGGTCGCACGGCGACTGGAGATATTATGTTACGGGAATCATACATTCCACCCGCGATCTCTGTGGCCGCGTCAACTACGCTCATGGCAATTTTACATCGGATCTTAGAAATGCTCTCCGCAAAGAGCAGCGCGCTTTCGCAACAGCGGCGGCACATTGCTGAATTCGGGACTTCGGACGTTGCCAACTTCTGGCTTTTGCATACAGTGAACTCTTATGCGCCGGTCTTGTCTCACCTTTATCTTGCCTCCAATCATCACCCGGAAGCGCTGTATTTGGCTCTTGCCCAGCTGGTTGGGGAGCTTAGTACTTTCTCTCTAGAGACGGATCCGCGAGACGTGCCGCGTTACGACCACGAAAACCTCTATAAAACTTTTGACGACCTGGAACAGAAGATCCGTTTATTGTTGGAGACGATCATCCCGACCAAATACGTCATCATCCCCTTGGTGAAAACACCGGAGTTGTGGTATGTGGGACAGATCCATGATGACCGCCTGCTCACGAACGCCCAGTTCTATCTCGCAGCCAATGCCCAAGTTGCGCCAAACCGATTGATTGAGGACGTCCCCATAAAATCGAAAATCAGTTCACCGGACGAGGTCGGTGCTTTGATCGGGCGGGCAGTTCAAGGGGTTGCGCTTAGTCACGAACCTATTCCACCAACGGCAATTCCAGTGAAACCCGGCTTTAAGTACTATCATCTGCATACGAGTGGACGATGGTGGGAAACGATTTGCAAGGCAAGAAGATTAGCCCTCTATTTGCCTGATGAGTTTCCTGATTTAAAAGTTGAGTTGGTGGCCGTCCGGGAATAATGAAATGCGTTTGGAGAGGTTGTGAAACTGCGATGCGCATTCATGAGGTAAACAAAGTTTACATTAGCGTATCTAACCGTGTACACGGTGGATATCAAAGTTTCTCTCGTTAGGGATTTCCTTGCGCCGAAAATCATTGATTTACGGTCCGGAAACATCTGGTGCAGACTTTGCACTAGGCGAGAGTGCGACGTTTACTATGACTAGTTGACGGAAGTCTACAAAGGAGACTTTCTTATGCCCTCGTCTGTAGTCCTGGACCTCGAAGCCTTGCTTAAGCCGATTGCCGGAGACAAGCCAGCAGGTGAGTCGCTGCGTTACGCGGGCGTCTATGATGCGATTCAAGAGGCGCGTCGCGCCGATGACGATTTACCCATGGGCGATTGGCAAAGGGAAGTAAAAAGCGCTGACTGGCGTGCCGTGATCAATCTCGCTACAGATGTCATCAGCGGCAAAAGCAAGGATCTACAACTTGGTGCGTGGCTCGTTGAAGCTCTTACCAAACGGCATGGCTTTGCGGGTCTCCGCGACGGTCTTAAGTTGCTGGGAGAAATGCAGGAGCGGTTCTGGGAAGTGCTGTACCCGGAGATCGAAGACGGCGACCTCGGGTTCCGCGCCGGCCCACTCAATTTGCTAAATGAAAAACTACCGCCTTGTATCCGTGAAATTCCATTGACCGGAGGCGACCCGCCATATGCCTGGAATCATTGGGACGAATCACGGGGTGTCGATAACCTTGGGCGCCAAAATCCTGACGCCATGCAGGCCGCCATTGCCGAGGGAAAGGTCACTGGTGAGCAGTTCGATAAGTCAGTGGAAGCGACAGAGCGTGCATTTTATGAAAACCTGTTCGAGGATTTGACTGAAACCAAAGAACAGTTGAGCCGGCTCGAAAAAGTTGTGGATGAAAAATTTGGCCCAGACGCTCCTAGCCTCATTAAAGTTCGGAACGCGGTCGATGACTGCTACCAACTGGCTGGCGGCATTGTTAAGAAAAAGAGAGCGCAAGATCCGACCTATACGTCGGAATCTGAAACTTCTGGAAATCGCGAGACACACGCAGGAAACAGTCATGGGGAGGGTACTCCGATGACCGCGTCCGGAACAGTGGCTTGGGCCGGCGAACCGCGAAGCCGGGAAGAAGCATTCCAGCGCCTGGCAATGATCGCAGCCTATCTTAAGCGGGTTGAGCCGCAACATCCGGTTTCCTACCTACTTGAACGTGCCGTTCGTTGGACCAAAATGCCGTTAGATCAATGGCTGGATGAGGTAATTCATAGCCAAGATGTGCTCAATCACTTGCGTGACACCCTCGGAATCAAGGGCCGAGATAACACTTGACAGTATAAGAGCTTACGGAGTATTTTGCGCCCAGATTCGATAGCTTGGCTTTTTAATGTTATAGCCTACGCGTTGCGTTAGCGGCGCATGATAAACTAGGAGGAATATATGGCCAGAGAAAGTATACAAAGCAAGTTGGGCCGTGTACGACCGCCCCGGGTGCATATCACATATGATGTAGAGGTTGGGGACGCCATTCAGCTAAAGGAGCTTCCTTTCGTGGTCGGTGTATTAGCGGATTTGTCCGGTCGACCCGACGAGCCTCTTCCTCAGGTCAAAGATCGTAAGTTTGTTGAAATAGATCGCGACAACTTCGACGCGGTCTTGAAGGGCATGAAGCCGCGCCTAGCCTACCGTGTGGATAACAAACTTGCCGATGACGATAGCAAGCTCGGGGTCGAGCTTCGCTTTAGCAATATACAGGACTTTGAGCCGGAGCAGGTGGTCAATCAAGTTGAGCCTTTGAAAAAGTTGGCGGAGGCACGGAAAAAGCTGTCGGATCTTATGGCCAAGATGGACGGCAACGACCGCTTGGTGGAGCTCATGGATGAGGTTATCAAGAATACCGACGCTCTTCAGAAGCTAAGTAAAGAAGCGGGCCCTGAAGCCGAAGCGAGGCCAACTAAGGAGGAGAAAAATGGCTGAGAAGAGCGGGCAAGCCAGATCCAAGTTCGCGCTTGCCGAAGAAGTACAAAAAGAAGGCAATCTGCTCGACGCGATCATTTCGGAAAGTCGGATCGCGCGCAGCGACACCGAGCGATCGAGGGCTAAGGACCTTATCGGCGAGTTTGTACAGCAGGTTCTTGATGGCGCGGTGGTCGTCAAGAAGGACCTTGAAACTGCCATTGGCGCCAGGATCGCCGCCTTGGACGAGGTAATCTCCGCTCAGCTCAATGAGGTCATGCATGCTCCGGAATTTCAGAAACTCGAAGGATCATGGCGCGGGCTTCACTATCTCGTCCATCAAAGCGAAACGAGTACGATGCTCAAAATTCGCGTCATGAATGTATCCAAGGACGATCTGCGCAAAGATCTCGAAAGGGCGGCCGAATTCGACCAAAGTGCCCTTTTCAAAAAAGTCTATGAGGAGGAGTATGGCACGTTCGGCGGGGCGCCTTTTGGAGCGCTCATCGGCGACTATGAGTTTGGCCGCCATCCGCAGGACATGTCGCTCTTGGAACAGGTTTCGCATGTTGCTGCCGGCGCTCACGCCCCATTTATCGCCGCGGCCTCCCCCGGTCTTCTCAACCTCGATAGCTATACCGACCTCACCGCGCCGCGCGATTTGGCGAAGATTTTCGATACCGTGGAATATGCCAAATGGAAATCGTTTCGTGAGTCGGAAGATTCGCGGTATGTGGGACTCACGTTGCCGCGCACGCTAGCGCGGCTTCCTTACGGTCCCGAGACGGTGCCGGTCGAATCCTTTAATTTCAAGGAAGAGGTCGATGGCAAAGACCACAGCAAATATCTTTGGAGCAATGCTGCATATGCATTTGCGACTCGGTTGACGGACGCTTTTGCCAAGCATGGCTGGTGTGCGGCCATTCGCGGAGTCGAAGGCGGCGGGCTTGTGGAAGGGATGCCCACTCATACGTTTATGACCGATGAGGGGGAAATCGCGCTGAAGTGTCCGACGGAGATTGCCATCACTGACCGCCGTGAAAAAGAACTTTCGGATCTGGGATTAATCCCGCTGGTGCACTGTAAAGGAACAGATTATGCCGCTTTCTTTGGCGCGCAGTCTGCGCAGAAAGCAAAAAAGTATGATACTGATGCCGCCAATGCCAACGCGCGGCTATCGACACAGTTGCAGTACATGATGGCGGTATCCCGGTTCGCGCATTACCTGAAATCGATGATGCGCGACAAGATCGGGAGCTTCATGTCGCGCAGTGATTGCGAAAGATTCCTCAATCGATGGATTATGAATTATGTTACTGAAGACGATAACGCATCCGCAACGACTAAGGCCCAGTATCCGTTGCGCGAGGCGCGCGTCGAAGTGGCCGAGGTGCCAGGCAAGCCCGGTGTCTATCGGGCGATTGCTTTCCTAAGACCTCATTTCCAATTGGATGAGCTGACGGTGTCATTGCGACTGGTGGCTGAACTTCCAGCATCTGCAAGAAAATGAGAGTTAAGCGTATACAAAATAATATTTCTCGCAACTTCGTTTACACCGCATGTATCCACAAGTTTCAGTTCTCAATTGCAGCTCAGTTTGTAATGGCGCAGCTTGTCATGCCGACATGAAGAGATTTCGAGCACTTGGAAAACTGAGCGTGAAAATTTCCCGATGGTATCTAGATTGCCTGTCACGATGATGTGACTGGAGCATGGTAAGCAAGAGAATTAAGAAGGGAGGATCGATATGGCGGCAGTAGATTATTTTCTGAAACTGAAGGGCATCGAAGGAGAGTCAACGGACCACAAGCACAAGGGCGAGATTGATGTGGAATCGTTTTCGTGGGGAGAGACGAATTCCGGGACACACGCTGGTGGCGGAGGTGGCGGAGCGGGCAAGGTTTCTATGCAGGATTTTCATTTTGTTATGAAAATTAGCAAGGCGAGTCCAAAACTCATGCTCGCCTGCGCGACGGGTGAACATATCGGGGATGGAACTCTGGTTTGTCGGAAGGCTGGAACAGACCAGCAAGAATTCCTGTCCATAAAAATGTCAGACTTGCTGGTTTCCTCTTACCAGACCGGTGGCTCTGGACATGCTGATATTGTTCCCACGGATCAGGTGTCGCTCAACTACTCCAAGATAGAATTCGAGTATAAAGAACAGAAAGCGGACGGCTCGCTCGGCGGCGCCGTCAAGGCCGGTTATGATCTGAAAGCTAATAAGAAAGTGTAACAATTCAGAGACTAGGATGCCCGCTCAGACTCGGCGGGCGCCCGTCAAATCAAATCGTCAATCCGGGCGACCTAAAAATTTGGACGCGGGAATAAATAGGACTAAGGCACGGTGCGTGGCGAGTTGTCTGCTCAGGGCTATTGTTTCATGCGTTAGGAGAGAGCGGACACCCATAGCAAGATTTCATTTACAGGGCGGTGGGCAATGCGATACGGCGAGTTTGGGACCAGCCTACGGTTCTCCCCGCCCAAAATCATTAAGCGAGTTGAAAGTAAAATTTAAGAATCAATAGGCTCGACCCCATTGTTTTCTCCCGAGGGGGCCACGAAAAGCGACAGCAGCCATCATGAAAAAGTTCTCTGACCCATTTTCGAATTATTGAACCGAACGAATTTAGAGATGCCATCGTGAATTGCGATCGTAAACATGTTTGCAATTTTCCACCGTCCTTCGAATTCTGGAATTGCGACACAGTTTCAATACGAGAAGCGACAAAAGGAGACGTGATGTGGCAGGCCTGAACATTTATTGTATCGACTCAAGTAAAGACATAACGAACGTTCTAGATCGGTTTTTTACGTTCGGAAATGTAACTCCAGTAAGTAGCGTTAACGATATGGTTAATAAGGTTATAGATGCATGGAACAATAGTCCATATGATATAGAGAGCCTCGTCATTGCTGGACACGGTGGACCAGGCTTCCAAAGTGTGGGGTCAGGCTTAAAATGGGATACCACAGGCGAGAAGGGCTTACTAGTAGATGCTAGTGACCCACGTTTTCTGGTAGGTTCTGGGCGAACCGAGCTCCCAAGGTTGCGCGGATTGTTTACCCAGACCGGCGTAGTCACTTTGACGGGGTGTGAAGTGGCTCGCGGGCCGGAAGGCCTCCAATTGCTGAAAGTTACTTCAAACGCATTGAATGTATTTGTCCAAGGCGGACGGAGCACTCAACGCCCCCTCGTGCCCGGCTGGGAGGGCAATGTATACAGGTGCTACCGCAGTACGTGTTGGATTACACGCTATGGCTATCTTTCGGACTGAGAAAAGATCAGCAGGGAATTGGGTTGAGAAGCTCTCTCTCGACCGTCACCGTATTGTTCAAGAACCGAAAGCTGCGAAGCCGGCTTGGGTTCCGTCAGCCCAGCCAACTATGATACCCTTTTGTGCAAATCGACACCAACAAACGATTCCATAGATATGGTCTCCTCCTCAATTGACTGGCGGTTCATTACCATACCAGACCACTCAGAGACCATCCCGTTTATGAGATCAGGCTACTTTCTCGTTCCGTTTTCGTCTCCCCCATCCCATTCGCCGGACGCCCCATGGTCTTAATCAGTTGATTCTCAAATTTTATTTCCAACACTCTCACTCTCAAGAGACGGGGAAATAATCACTTATTAAGTAGTCTGGTTGAGCAGCGCAAACTTTCCTGTGGGAATTGTTTATTCTTCCCATTTCTTCGACTCGCGCGATACGTGATCTCTGGTAGCCCGTCCCTGTTTTCACTCAATCGGTGTGCTGGTCTGCACCAGTCACCTATCAGGTTTAAATCCTGGGAGTGTTCCTGTAAGGAAGCTCTCTCCCGCTTCCGATAATAAAGCCGCCCCAGAAAATTGTTGGTACCACGCCGCGTCCAAGGTTAAGGGATTCACACAGGCTGTGACTCTTCCGATGGGAACTCCAACTCTTAGGTGGGTCACCGCGTGGCCTACTACGCATCATAAATTAGTTTGCTAATATCGAACGAACGGCAAGCGGGAAGGGTTCCGCTATGGACCTCTTTCGGCTCAATCAACTAAAACCCTTGAACTGTCACCCTGACATTTTCACGTTGTTGTTAACCTGACAGATTGACGTTGCCACGACAGTCTTTTTGGAGGATCGTGTTGCTGCAATTTCGGATTGCCTCGTTTTACTCCATCGTGTAAAAAAGTCACAGTATGATAGGGCTGCACAACATTTCCGCACACTTGCTTGATATTCCAGTAACGGTTCGCCGGATTCGTGAAGTGCTCGATCGCACTGGCTACACTGAGTCATGTATTCAGCAGCTTTTAGATGTTGAAGAATTGCCGATGTATCCGCAACGATGGCAGACGCTTCCGCTCTATTTGTGGCGTGCTCGTGGGGAAAGCCGGCTGCAGATTCTCGTCCGGTTATTTTTGTTGCAGCAATCGATCAGCTTAGATGAAGTTCGCCATGTCATAGAGCCTACCGACATTGAAGATTGGGTCGAAGTCGGCCTGCTCCATGTGAACGGATGTGACGTTATGGCTACAGTCGAGCTGTGTCCATACGGAAGTCTCGTGGTGGCAGCCGATTGGTCGGACGAAACTCAGCCCAATCTGCATCAGGTTATGGGAATAGCTGCGTCCTCGCGAACGCTGGCGCAGGCAATTATCCCGTGCCATTCGCACGTGACGCTTGATCTTGGCACTGGGTGTGGCATTTTGGCTCTCTTGGCGGCAGCGCATAGCGAGCAAGTCGTGGCTGTGGATTCCAATCCTCGAGCGCTGCGCATGGCGCGGTTCAACGCGCTGCTTAATGGTACCACTGACATTGAATTTCTCGAGGGCAATCTCTTCGAGCCGGTGCGCGGGCGGCAATTCGACTTGATCGTTTGTAATCCTCCCTTCGTTATTGCGCCTCAACAGATCTATCTTCATTCACATAGCGGTATGCCGTTGGATCGTTTATGTGAGACCATCGTCCGGACAGCGCCAGTCTTCATGCGTCAAGGTGGTTACTGCCAACTCCTTTGCAATTGGGTGCAACTGGCCGGGGCGGACTGGCGGGCGCGGTTGGAGACCTGGTTTGATGGAAGCGGCTGTGATGCTTGGATCTTACACTCCCATTCCGAGGAGGTCGCTGATTATGCCTCCAATCGAATCTCGAACTTGGCGCCGGTTGCCGCGCAGCGGGAGAAGCAATTCAACACGTGGATGGATTACTATGAACGGGAGCGCGTCGAGGCGATCGGATTTGGCCTGGTCACAATGCGGCGTTCGAATCGATCCTCCAAATGGTTCAGGTGTGAGTCATGGCCGGAGATGGTGGGGCCGTGCGGCGACGCGATCGAGCGCGGATTTGTGGCTCGCAACTTTCTTGAGGACCATGGTGATCGCGATCTTTTGGAAACACGCGTGCGCCACGCGCCGAATCTTCAATGGCGACAAGATCATGATATTTCCGATTTAGGGACCGCTGTTCATTCCAGTTTGCACTTCACGAGCGGGCTCGCATACACTGCGAAAATGGATTCCGCGATCGTGAAGTTTGTAAGCCGGTGCGCGGGCGATCGCCCATTGTCCGAGTACCTTAGAGAAACGGCGGCCATATCCGGTGAGGATGTGTGTCAATTTTCGCCGCGCTTTGTGAAAGTCGTTCGGCGGCTGATTGAGCTGGGTTTTCTACTCCCCGTGCAGCGGCCGACGCATCAGCCGGAATCCTAAGAAAGTATTCTTTTGTGTCCGTTCCTATCCGCTCGATAACGTTCTGGCTCAATGCGTTCATTCCCCGCGACATAGCCGGCGCTACAACAGTGTTGCGTGAGGGCGAGTACAAAGGGTTGACCGCGTTTAGCGTAGCGCCTTGTTACCTGACCGACCAACGTAATTTCAGTAATGAAATGCGCGCCCCGTCCCGCATGCATTCGATAGCGAAAGTTGATCTCGACGATTTGAAGCCGGTTTTGACGCAGTGGCACAGATGCGATGATCTCGTTGAGTGTGATCCTGTAAGCGGAGAAGTGCTGCGACAGCGACAGGGAAGCACGTCAAATATGAAATTCTTGTGCGCGGCCACTGAGCCGACTATCTTGATCCGGATGGACTGTAAGTATACCGATCCGCTGGCACCAGCAGCGCATGGGATCGGTGAAATTGAATACAATGGGACAATCGAGATCAATCCAATTGCCGGCACCATCGATATCGACCTTATGATTTGCTTGTTTCCTGCGTTCGAGGGCTATGCCGCGATTGAAGATCACCCCGGTGTTATCTTGTTTCGCCACGCGCCTCCGGCGGGAATCCTCACCCTCGGACCACCGCGAGGGGCGAACCGCCGCATTCGGTCGCATTGGGACAACTCCACTCTTTCAGGCCGACGAAAAGATGAGCATTCAAACAACCGCGTATGACACCGTACCGTATCCCGGTCACGCCTTGGCGCAAGCTCACCCTGATCGGCTGGCGACTATCGCTACGCTCTTTGGAATGAAACCTGCGGAGGTCAATCGCTCTCGGGTGCTGGAGCTCGGCTGCGGCGATGGTCTCAATCTGACGTCGGTGGCATTGAGTTTGCCGGAAGCACAATGCATTGGGATAGATCTCGCTGCGGCAGGAATCCAAAAAGGGCAGGAGCGCGCGCGCTACCTTGGCCTCAAGAATATCGAGCTCCGGCAACTCAATATCTTGGACGTTAGCGAGAGCCTGGGGTGCTTCGATTTCATCATTGCTCATGGAATATACTCCTGGGTCCCAGAGACGGTGCGCGATAAACTTCTCGCAATTTGCAAGCAGAACCTGGCCCGCAATGGAGTGGTTTACGTGAGCTACAACACTTATCCGGGCGGCCACATGAGAGACCTGGC
>QHOF01000018.1:19010-33937 GCA_003219335.1 Verrucomicrobiota bacterium
TGAGTGAGTTTGACGATCCCCGCCAGCGAGTCACTCAGGCCCGTTCCCTGATCAAATTCATCATAGACTCCGGGAGCGAGCCGGATCTTTATCGCATGGTCCTGCAAAAAGAGCTGGAGCGGATGAACGAATTTACCGATAGCGCGCTGTTTCATGACGACCTCGCCGAATACAATGCGTCGGTCTACTTCTATCAATTCGTCGAACACGCCGGGCGTCACGGGTTAAAATATCTGTCGGAGGCTCAGTTCTTTGAGATCCAAACAGGTATCTTCCCCGCCAGAGTCGTCGAAGTCCTGAAGCGGATCGCCGACAGCGCGGTCGCCAAAGAGCAGTACCTCGATTTCCTTAAATGCCGCCGTTTCCGGCAGACACTATTGTGCCATGATGACCAGCAGTTGGATGATAATCCGCGGCCGGAAAAGGCGGAGTCGTTCTATATCGCTTCACCTGTGCGACCGGCCGAGCCGGATGTTCGGCTTGACCGTCGCGAGCCGGCGACTTTCATTGGACCCAAGAATTCCTCGATCGAGACGGACAATCCCCTGGTCAAAACCGCCCTGGTGGCGTTGGGGCAAGCATGGCCGAAGGCACTGCACTTCCGAGACTTATTGGCCGCCGCGCGACAGTCATGCGACCGAGGATCTTCCATGAAAAGCGGCGGCGCTGACGGCGATGCACGAACACTCGGCGAGCTGCTGTTGCGGGCCTACGCCGGGGACATTGTCGAATTCAGTGTTGCTCCGCCTCGGCTGGTATCGCGTCCGAGTGAAAGGCCGGTGGCAAGCTCGCTAGCGCGCCTGCAGAGCGTAGAAGGCACGGAGGTGGTAAACCTGCGCCACTTCAATATCCGGGTGGAAGATCCTTTGAGCCGGCGCTTGCTTCAACTCTTAGACGGGAGCCGGGATCGGGATGCGTTGATTGATGATTTAGCGGCGGCGGTGGAATCCGGCGTCGCAGCCGTGGAAACAGACGACGACGCACCGGCCGGCAGTCCCCAAGAAGTCCGCCGTTTCCTTGCCGTCGACTTGGAACGGAAACTTGCCGAGCTGGCCGAAATGGCCTTGCTGGTTGCCTAAGTTGTCAGTTATCAAGCTGATATTTGCCGGCAGCAAACAATACTTGGGCGGAATAAGAGTGAAAAATGCCCTCTGATCGGGATACCTCAGAAGAAACAATAAGCGTCAATGTCGAGCTTGCGAGTCCGGAGTGGCGGTTGCGGACGACCATGTCCGTCCCCAGCGAACCCATTACGCTGAAAGAAATGCTTCCGCTCGTTCAGTCGTTTGCGGATGCGGTCGTCGGCTCAACCGCCAAGGCGGTAGAAGAGCGCGGAGAAAAAATTTCATGCAAAAAAGGATGCGGAGCATGCTGCCGCCAGCCGGTGCCGATTTCGGAAACGGAGGCGCATCTGATTCGCGATTTGGTCGAGAGATTGCCTCACTCCCGGCAAACCGAGATACGAGACCGCTTCGCTCAGGCGCGCCAGCGGTTGGCCGAAGCCGGTTTGCTGGAAAAGTTGCTCCATCCTGAAAGTTGGGATAAAGGCGAGGGATGGGCAGTCGCCATGTCTTACTTTCGCCTGGGGATTCCCTGCCCCTTTCTCGAAAACGAAGCCTGCTCGATTCATCCGGACCGGCCTCTCAAATGCCGTGAATATTTGGTGACGTCGCCGGCGGAGAATTGCCGGCGCCCCACTGCTGACAACATAAACATGGTGGCGTTACCGTTTCAGATGTGGGTGGCAATAGCGCGTTTGGATAGTGCATCGGCCGGCGAGCGACGAATCCCGTGGGTCCCGTTAGTTCTGGCCCTCGAATGGGCGGAACTGCACACCGAAACCGCGGAACCGCGGCCAGGACAGGAAATCTTGAAACAGTTCTTCGAGCTGCTGTCCAGCAAGAATCGTTCGCAGGAACAAGACGCATTAAACGAGAGTTGTTGAGCTGCATCCTACGTGAAATGCAAGCCATTGAAATGGTGTTAAAGAAGAGACCGTCATTCCTTTTTGGTCGGAGAAGTTTTTGCTTTTCACAGCGGGTGGCGATAAAATCACCACCCTGAGCATTTCAGATGACTAAAGTTGATAATGACGTTAACATCGTGCCATCACTTCTCGACCGCCTATTAGACGATGATCCTGAGGTTTCCAAAGAGCCTGTGACTAGCCGCATTCAAGACTTGCGTGCGTATGAAGGAGCGGTGGCGCGCGACCTTGAGGCGCTGCTAAATTCTCGCCACGAAACTCTAGAAGAATTGCCGAGCGAGTTTGTAGAAGTCAATCGCTCTTTGGTAACTTATGGGCTCCCCGACTTGACTTCGTTGAGTTTGCTGAGCCAAGACGACCGCAATCGGATACGACGCGCAGTGGAACAGGCGATTACCGTGTTTGAACCTCGTCTATTACGGGTGCGGGTTGCGCTGGAAGCTCCAAGAGAGCGTGACCGCGGCTTACATTTTCGCATCGACGCCTTATTGCGGGTCGATCCCACCCCGGAGCCTGTCACGTTCGATGCAGTCTTGCAGCTCAATACGCAGCAATACGTGATTCAGCGGAACAGTTGATGGCCGACGATCTTCTCACCTATTACGAGAGGGAGCTCAGTTTTGTGAGGCAAATGGGCGCCGAGTTTGCCGCCAAATATCCGAAGATTGCCAGCCGCCTGCTCCTCGAGTCAGACGCCTCGGAGGATCCACACGTCGAACGTCTAATTCAGGCGTTTGCCTTTCTTGCGGCGAGGGTTCATCACAAGCTCGATGACGAATTTCCCGAGATTACTGAAGCTTTGCTCAATGTGCTCTATCCGCACTACCTGGCGCCGATACCGTCCATGTCAATTGTTCAGTTTGTTCTTGATCCGGATCAAGGAAAGATTACGAGTGGATATGCCATCCCAAAGGACTCCACCCTTTACTCCCAGCCAGTCGATGGTTCTCCATGCAGGTTCCGCACCTGTTATCCCGTTACATTGTGGCCACTGCAGGTTGAGTCAGCCGGGTTACAGTCGGTAGACTCGCGTTTGGGTGTGCTGCCTAGAGCGGCGATTGGACTGATTCGAATCGAGCTTCGCTGTCTCGCAGGCATCAACTTCGCCGAGCTTGAACTCGATCACCTTCGTTTTTTCCTGCACGGCGAAGGGGTACTGGCCCATGCGTTATACGAGCTGCTCTTCAACAACGTCCTGGAAATACGCGTGCGTCCTGTAGGAGGAAAGGAAGTTACAAGAGATATTCATCTACCAGCGACCAACCTGCATGCCGCGGGGTTTGACGCAAACGAAGGGTTGCTGCCGTATGGACCGCGCTCTTTCCTTGGATATCGGCTCCTACAAGAGTACTTCAGTTTTCCTGAGAAGTTTCTCTTCTTCGATCTCGCCGGACTCGATCACGCAGTAAAGGCAAAACTGGGCGACTCGATAGAGATTCTGATCCTGCTCAACCGTTTCCCGCGTCTCGAACAGCCGGTCACCCGAGATACTTTTCGCCTTGGTTGCACTCCGATCGTGAACTTATTTTCGCAAACGGCCGAGCCCGTGCGCCTGAGTCACACCCAGAGCGAGTATCAAGTTTATCCTGACATTCGAAGACAAAGCGCTACGGAAGTCTACTCAGTTGATTCGGTGACCAGTGTTTCCCCCGGCTCGGATGAGGTCGTTGAATTCGAGCCTTTCTACTCCTTCAAGCACGCAGTCGAGCGAGAGCGCCAACAGGCTTTCTGGTACGCTGGGCGCAGGCCGTCTCCTAAAAAAGGCGACAACGGCACCGAGGTCCATCTATCATTCGTCGATCTTAATTTCCGGCCCGCGCTTCCGGCCGCGGACACGCTGATCATTCACACCACGTGCAGCAATCGCGACCTTCCAGGCAAGCTCCCGTTCGGCGGCGATCGAGGCGAGTTCGAGCTTGAAGGCGCGGCGCCTTTATCCCGCATCCGTTGCCTCCGCAAGCCGACGGAGACTCTGCGGGCGCCGCTGCGCCGTGGAACCCAGTGGCGGATCATCTCTCATCTCGGCCTCAATTATCTGTCGCTCTGCGAAGGAGGACGCGAAGCATTGCAAGAGATTCTTAAAATTTATGACTTTGCCGACTCCGCGTCCGTCCGCCAGCAGATAAACGGCATCACGCAGTTGACTAGCAGACAAGTCGTAGGACGGCCCGGCTCGATGGTCTGGAATGGCTTCTGTCGCGGTTTGGAGGTGACGGTCGAGTTTGACGAGGGAAAGTACGTCGGCGGCGGAGTTTTTTTGTTTGCGGCGGTCTTAGAAAAGTTTTTTGGCTTGTATACTTCTCTGAATTCGTTCACCCAGCTCGTTGCCAAATCTCGACAACGCGAGGAGCCCCTTAAGCGATGGCCCCCCAGAGCCGGAGAGCAGATCCTCCTCTAGAACAGGTACTGTTCGAAGAAGGGTACCGGTTCGAGTTTTTTCAGGCCGTGCGGGTCTTGGAGCGCCTCTATTCGGCGCGACTCCCTATCGGTCGGAATTCCATCCCTTCCAATGAAGTGGTGCGATTCCGCACGCTCCTTTCTCTCAGCTTTCCGCCCAGCCCGGTTCACGATGTTGCCCGTGCTGACAATGGAGTCAGCCCGCCCGAAATGGTCGTGGCGTTTATGGGATTGTTCGGGCTTATGGGAGTTCTGCCGCGTCATTACACAGAGCTTTTGTTGGAGCGGGTGCGTTACAAGGATTCCGCTCTGCGCGATTTTCTCGATCTCTTCAATCATCGGATGATCTCCCTTTTTTATCGCGCATGGGAGAAATATCGTTTTCCCATCGCTTACGAGCGTTCCCGTTCCTCGGCGCGGGATGGTTATGATCCATTCTCGCTCTCACTATTCGACGTGATTGGAATGGGAACCAACGGGCTCCGAGGCAAGCTCAAATCCGGGGATGAAGCTCTGCTGTATTATAGTGGCCTCGTGGCCCAACAGCCCCGCTCGGCCAGCGCGCTCGAAGCCATGCTGGGTGACTATTTCAACGTGCCCGTGATCGTCAGGCAATTTATCGGCGCCTGGCTCCGTCTTGATAATGAAAACTGGACGCGGCTGAGACGTAGTGACTCCAATAATCAGCTTGGAACTACTGCAATGTTAGGCTCAAAGTGCTGGGATCAACAAGCGGGATTTAGATTGGTTATCGGCCCACTGAGGTATCCGCAGTTCCGCGAGTTTCTTCCTTGCGAACGTGGATTTGGTCCGCTGGTCGAACTAACTCGTTTCTTTGTTGGTTTGACACTTGATTTTGACATCCAGTTAGTTTTAAAAGCAGCGGAAGTGCCGGCTTGCCAATTGACGATACCAGGACCGAAAGCGCTCCGACTCGGCTGGTCGAGCTGGCTCAAAACAAAGACGTTTTCACGCGATGCCGCAGACGCTGTTCTTGGACGCCATCTAACCCGTGTGCAGACATCATCTGGCCACCACTGGCAAGGCTAAAGGAGGTAGGCCTCAATGAACGTTAATCTTAAGTCTCTTATCGGCAAATTAAATGACACCGGCCGCAAGGCGCTCGAAGCGGCCGCGGGTTTGTGCGTTACGCGAACCCATTATGATATCGACATCGAGCACCTGTTGCTCAAGCTGGTCGAGCTCGACAACACCGATATTCAAAAGATCCTCCGCCACTACGAGGTCGATCACGCGAGGCTCACACGCGACCTCACGCGGGCTCTCGATCGTCTGAAGACCGGCAATGCGCGCACCCCTGCGTTCTCACCGAGAATTCCCCGGCTTGTGACCGAAGCGTGGAATCTCGCCTCGATTGATATGGGCGCGAACAGAGTGCGCTCGGGACATCTACTTCTGGCGCTGTTGGGCGAGGAAAACCTCAACCGTCTCGCTCGGGAGGCGTCTCCCGAGCTGCAGAAAGTTTCCGTCGAAGAGCTGCACAAACATTTTGCAGACTTAACAACCGGAACAGCAGAGGACGAAATTACCTCCTCTGAAGCAAGGGAGGCTGCCGAGCCGGCTGCGCTCGGTCCTTCCAAGACGCCGTCCCTTGATCAATACACGATCGATTTAACCAACCGGGCGCGCAAAGGCCAAATCGATCCGGTGCTGGGCCGCGATTTTGAAATCCGGCAGATGGTCGATATCCTGACCCGCCGCCGTCAGAACAATCCGATCCTCACGGGTGAAGCGGGAGTCGGAAAGACCGCAGTCGTCGAGGGACTCGCGCTGCGTATCGCGGCGGGAGACGTTCCCGGACCGTTGCACAACGTGGCGCTTAAGACTCTCGATCTGACATTGCTACAGGCGGGGGCCGGAGTGAAGGGAGAATTTGAAAACCGTCTCAAGTCCGTGATCGAAGAAGTCAAGGCATCGCCGCAGCCGATCATCCTGTTTATCGATGAGGCGCATACGATGATTGGGGCGGGCGGCCAGGCGGGCCAGGGCGACGCCGCCAATATCTTAAAGCCGGCGCTGGCGCGCGGCGAGCTCCGCACCATTGCGGCAACGACCTGGGCGGAATACAAGAAATATTTCGAGAAGGACGCCGCTCTGACGCGGCGATTTCAGGTCGTAAAAGTCGACGAGCCGACAGAAGAGCAGGCCGTGGCGATGTTGCGCGGTCTTATGAGCACGCTCGAAAGCCATCACAACGTCCGGATTTTGGATGAGGCGATGGATGCCGCGGTACGTCTCTCGCATCGGTATATCACTGGCAGGCAGCTGCCTGATAAAGCAGTGAGTGTGCTCGATACCAGTTCTGCCCGGATTGCCTTAGGCCAGATGACGACGCCGCCCGCGCTTGAAGACTGCCATCGCCGTATCAGCCTGATTGAAACCGAAATGGGTATCCTGGAACGGGAGAGTCTCACCGGAGGAAATACCAACGAGCGTATCGATATTCTGGCAAAAGAAAAGGCGGACATCGAAAGCCGTTTGACCGAGCTTGACAATCGGTGGAACGAGGAAAAAAAGCGCGTCGAAGAGCTGCGCGGGCTTAGAGAAAAGCTCGAGGCCCATGCGGCGGCGAGCAAAAAAGGCGGTGACGGTAAAACAGATGGGCAACTGTCTCCCGATGAGGTTAAACGTGTACAGGATGAGATCAGACGACTCAACGGAGAGTTGGGCAAGATTCAGGGCGAGAGCCCGCTGATTCAGGTTTGCGTCGATGCCCAGGCCGTCGCCGAAGTGGTATCGGGCTGGACAGGAATTCCCGTAGGCAAAGTCCTCAAGGATGAGATTCAGACGGTGCTTTCGCTCAAGGACCGGTTAGAGGAGCGCATTATTGGACAGTCTCATGCGCTCGAGGCCATCGCTCAGCGGATCCGCACTGCGCGCGCTAAACTGGAAGACCCGCGGCGTCCGATCGGCGTATTCATGCTGGTCGGTCCGAGCGGCGTGGGCAAGACGGAAACCGCTCTGGCCCTCGCCGACACGTTGTTTGGCGGCGAGCGCAACGTGGTGGTCATCAATATGTCTGAGTACCAGGAGGGCCACACGGTTTCGGGACTGAAAGGCTCGCCGCCGGGCTATGTGGGTTACGGCGAAGGCGGCGTGCTGACCGAGGCGGTCAGACGCAAGCCTTATTGCGTCGTGCTGCTCGACGAAATGGAAAAGGCCCACACCGATGTCATGGAGCTTTTCTACCAGGTGTTCGACAAAGGCATGTTGGAGGACGGCGAAGGCAGGGAGATCGATTTCAAAAACACGCTTATCCTCATGACCTCGAATGCCGGCACTGACACGATTGCTAAACTCTGCGCCGATCCCGACACGAAGCCGGAACCCGAAGCGCTGGCGGATGCCTTGCGCCCGGATCTACTCAAGGTCTTTAAGCCGGCGTTCTTGGGCCGCGCCATTATCGTTCCTTACTATCCGATCGCCGACGATATCATGAAGAAGATCATCGAGCTCCAGCTCGGACGAATTCAAAAGAGACTTTTCGAGAACCACCGCGCGCAATTTTCCTATGACCGGGCTTTGGTCGACGAGGTCGCGCGCCGGTGCACCGAAGTCGAGAGCGGCGCCCGCAATGTCGATCACATTCTCACGCGGACGCTTCTGCCGGAAATATCCAAGGAGTTTCTGGCGCGCATGGCGAGTGGCGACGCAATCGGCAGGGTGCATATTACGGTAGGCAATCAGGGTGGTTTCCAGTACGAGATTTCATAGCTGTTTGTGAATGTATGTTGTCAACGGCTATGTAGGGTGGCGGAAATGAGAGCAGTATCATGAACTACACCCAACAAAATCGCGCAATGGAGGTCACGACTCCCGTAGGCACGGATAAGCTCTTGCTTATCGGATTCACGGGCCAGGAGTCGCTCTCGCGTCTGTTCAACTTTCACCTGGATCTGATCGCCGAAAATGAGACGGATATCGCTTTCGACAAGCTGTTGGGCCAGAAAATTAACGTTCGGTTAGATTTATTGAACCGTGAGAAACGCTATTTCAGCGGCATCTGCAACCGCCTAAGCCAGGGCGAGAGAGACGAAGTCTTTACTCACTACCGTATGGAAGTTGTTCCCGAGCTCTGGAAGCTCACAAAGAAAGCGCAGAGCCGGATTTTTCAGCAGATGACCGTTCCCGACATTCTTAAGAAGGTGTTGGCCGGCCTGGATGTCACGTACGAGATCCAGGGCACATTTCATCCGCGCGACTTTTGCGTCCAATACCGCGAGACCGATTTCAATTTCGTCAGCCGGCTGATGGAAGAAGAAGGTATTTATTACTTTTTCAAGCACAGCGCCAACGGCCACCAAATGGTAGTTGCCAATACAGCACAGAGCTATCCAGACTTGCCGGGCAAGAGTACCATCACCTACGAAGATGTCGAAGGTGGAACGCGCGAAGAAGATCGCATCTATGACTGGGAGAAAGCCCAGGAATGGCGCTCGGGAAAGTATACGCTCTGGGATCATTGTTTCGAGCTGCCCCATAAGCACCTCGAGGCCGAAGCCAATATCCTCGAAAGCGTTCAGGCGGGTCGAGTGAGCCATAAGCTCAAGGTCGGCGGCAACGACAAATTCGAGATTTATGATTATCCCGGGGAGTACGCGCAACGCTTCGATGGGATCGATCGAGGGGGCGGCGATCGGGCGGGCGACCTGCAGAAGATTTTCCAGGACAACAAGCGGACGACGGATATCCGGATACAGGAAGAAGCAGTGCCAGGCCTAACGATACAGGGCGGCAGTAACTGCAGACATTTTGTCAGCGGATATAAGTTCACGCTCCAAAGACACTTCAATGCCAATGGCCAATACGTGCTCACCACGGTGGGCCATTCGGCGCGGCAGTCGGGCGACTATCGTTCGGATGGCGGCGATTTCCATTACAGCAACAGCTTTACTTGCGTACCTGCAGCGGTGCCGTTTCGGCCCCAGCGGTTAACGCCGAAACCGGTGGTGCAGGGTACCCAAACTGCCATCGTCGTCGGTCCCAAAGGCGAAGAAATTTTTACTGACAAATACGGCCGTGTGAAAGTGCAGTTTCACTGGGACCGCGAGGGCAAATTTGACGAGAATAGCTCCTGTTGGGTGCGGGTTGGAACTTTGTTGGCGGGAAAACAGTGGGGCATGGTTCACATTCCCCGAATCGACCAGGAAGTCATCGTTGATTTCCTCGAAGGCGATCCAGACCAGCCGATTATTGTCGGCAGCGTTTACAACGCACGTGAAATGCCGCCTTACGCTCTGCCGGATAACAAGACGCAAACGGGCATCAAGAGCCGCAGCAGTAAGACCGGCAGCGCTGAGAACTTCAACGAGTTTCGCCTCGAAGATAAAAAAGGCCAAGAAGAAATCTACCTTCATGCTGAGAAAGATTGGAACATCAGGGTCGAAAACGATGAGAAAGAGTTAGTCGAGGCCAACCGGCACGCTTCCATCAACAAAAGCGACAGCAAAAAAATCGGCGGCACAAAGTCGGTAACGGTTGTCGGCGACGTTTTGGAATCGTTCAAGAGTAATCACAAAGAGACTGTCACTGCCGAGTACAGTCTCAAAGCAAACAAGATAATCGTCGAGGGGGAAATGGAGATTACTCTTAAGGTCGGTGGGAATTTCATCAAAATCGACATGACAGGGATTACCATCCAGGGCATGCCCATGACGAAAATTAATAGCGGGGGTGCCCCCGGAGTCAGCACGGTTATGGATGAGCCGGCGGAACCAGAGAAAGTGGATTAAGCTCGCCGAGATTTATGAATGTTTTCGGTTTAGTCGATGCGGCTTGCAAACAGCTCCGGGAAGATCCCGGGCTGCGAATGCTACGGATTTTGGTTGAATCTGATCTCGACGAATTCTTCGCTCGCTGGTTGGAACAATGGGATCGCTCGGAGGAGAATGACCAGATCGTGCTGCGGTTAGACACGCCTTTTGTTGACCGGCGTAGTTACCCTCGTTCTATTTATGAGCAAATTTACCAGAACCGTTCTGAGTCCGCGGCCGCTTTGGCGGAGCAGAAAATTGAATTGCCCGACCCCGTTCCGTTCACTGAAGACTCTGACGGTGGTCAGAAGAGTTTAGTCGTGGAAGTGACGCAGCTTGGTGAGCGAGTGGAGCAGTTGGGCGCCCAGCTTGTTTTGGCTCTTGTGCCAAAGGAAATTGCCAATCCGCAAGAATGGTCCCGTCAGATAGAGGACTTGTTGAAGCGACTGAGCTCGAGTCTTGTCAAACTCGCGACTTACGATCGTCCGGAGGCATCGTATCACGAACGCCTTGTCGATCCGCGAAATCCCATTGCGGAAGGGATCAAGACTATTTCGTTCAGAGCTGATCCCGAGTCACTTCAAGCCGAGTTGGAGAATGACCTCAAGAAACCACTGAAACCTCTCGAGCGGGTCAATACCTTTTTGATGCTCGCCGGTTTTGACGTTGGATTTGAGCACCTCGCTGAGACGGCCAACCGTTATATTCAGGCTATGCAATTCTGCCACGCCCCGGAGCTAAAAGCGCACGAAGCGGTCATTAATTACAATCTCGGGGGACTCAAACTAAGCCAAAGCGATCCAAAGTCAGCGATCGAACACTTCGAACGCGCAGGGCGCTCGCGACGAGTGCCGCCATGGCGATGGGCGAATGTCATGAAAAACTCGGCGACTCGAAGCAGGCTCTTCAATACTTCGAGGAAGGAGCCAGGCTCGCGAGCCTCGGTGGTTTTTGGCAGATGGCATCGCAAGCCAATCTTCGTTTGGGTCAAGCGCTTTCCAAATCGGGCCGCCACGAAGAAGCACGAAAGGCGCTATTAGCTGCGAAAGAGCAACTAGAAAAGCTCGGTGAGCCTCTCAAGGAGATGGCTCGCTCAATGCTTCAACCGATCGAAACCGAGCTGACGAAAGTTCGATAACAGCCCCCGCACTAAGAAGTCAGATTCAGACTCACCATGGCAAAAGAAAGCCAGGCTTCCGGACAAGAAGGCGGCGGCGGATTTCTCGCCGCAATGGGCGAGGCGTCCATGAGCTTAGAAGCGGCGGGCGGCAGCCTCGTCTCGGGTATAGCCGCTGTCCTGCCGGCCTTTCCAGCAGCGCGCTTCACTGATCTCTCTCTCAACATCATGCATGGGCACCCCCACCCGCCGACTTTCGGCACTCCTCTGCCAAGCACCGGTCCTGTGCTTTCCATTCCTATCCTTTCGACGGCGTCTAGTGTTCTGATCAATGGCCTTACGGCCGCGCGGGCGGGCGACATGGGCATCGCCGCTTGGTGTGGCGGTTACTTTCCGATGTACGAAATTTTCACCGGCTCCTCCAATGTCTACATCGAAAGTAGCCGTGCCAGCCGGATGATCATCGACTTTACAAAACACTGCATGTTCACGAGCCGACCGTCGCCGCCGCCGTCCGATCCGCCTGTCGGCAACTTCATAGGAAATCTTATTACCGGCAGCCCCAATGTGCAGATTGGCGGTGCGCCGATCCCGTCACTGTTTTCCATTTTTATGGGCGCTGCAATGGCAGGGTTGGGAAAATTGGCGGGCAAAGCTCTCAAAGCAGTTGCGAAGGTGGCCAAGCCGCGGCTCGCGAAAGCATGGAAATTCATCAACTGCAAGGTTCTTCGCCGCGAACCTGTGAACATTGTCACTGGGGAAGTTGTTGTCGAACAACAAGACTTTGCGTTGCCTGGACGAATTCCACTTGAGTGGGACAGACGCTATGGTTCGCAGAATCCTCGGCGCGGAGTTTATGGATATGGTTGGGAAAGCCCGGCTGACGCGCGCCTCGAATTTGGAAACGACGGTACGGTTGCTTTCCATGATGGCAACGGGGGGTATGCATTCTTTGAATCATTGCCAGCTACCGGCCCAGTGATGGACGAAGTCGATGGTGTAGTTCTCCGGCAGACTGATGATACGTGGATCGTTCAAACTAAGAACGGTTTGGGTTATGAATTTGCGAAGGGCAGAGACGCAAACGAAGCTTTGGCTGTTAGTATAAGTGATTTGAGCGGGAACTCGATAACCTTCATTCGCGATGGACGCGATCTGCGCGAAATTCGAGATGGGTCCGGACGCTATATTGAGGTTGTCAGCCGCAATGGCCTGATTGAGCAGATGTTGCTCCATCATCCGAGGGAGCGGTCACCGCGGCTGCTGGTCCGCTATGCGTATAACGAGAATGACGACTTGGCGACCGTGTATGACGGTCTGGACGTACCCTATCGATTTTTCTATAGCAATCACTGTTTAACCCAGCATACGGATCGTAACGGGCTGTCTTTCTATTATCAATACGACGAGCTTTCAACTAGTGGACGTTGCATACGTTCGTTTGGTGACAATGGGTTGTATGATTCGAAGCTTGAATATTCTAGCACAACAACCATCGTCACGGACTCTTTGGGCCATGTCTGGACCATAGAATGTGATCCTAGCCAACTTCCGATTAAGGAAATTGATCCTTTGGGCGGTGTGACGCTGTACGAGTACGATCAAGTTGGTCGGACAACGGCGGTTGTGGACCCCGACGGCAACCGAACTGAATATGCTTATGATGATCGCGGCAATCTGCTGAAACTGACTCGACCGGATGGCAAAACGATTATCACGGAGTTTGATGGTGCTAAGAATGCCGTGAAGATTACTGACCCAAATGGCACCGCGTGGGAACAGGAGTGGAATTCCAGGAAACTTCTCACTCGTCAGACGAGTCCACTCGGCGCTGAATCTCGTTACGAATATGACAATCATGGTCAACTGATCCATTTCATAAATCCTCGTGGTGCGCGAACCGGGCTCGCCTTCGACGCGCACGGCAATCTGACGCACCTAACTGACGCGCTGGGTTATACGACCCAATTCTCCTATGACGCGATAGGGAACGTTACCGCCAAGACTGATCCGGTGGGCCAGCGCACTCATTATACCTATGACCGGAAGGGCCGGCTCACGCAAACAGTACTGCCGAGCGGGGCGACGATTGGTTGCTCGTACGATGCCGAAGACAATCTCACCCTTTATCAAGATGAAAATGGTGCTGTCACACGTCTAGAATACTGCGGACTAGGCGAGGTTAAGCGCCGATTGCAACCCGACGGTCACACGGTCGAGTATCAATACGATACTGAAGAGCAACTGATTGGCGTCATCAATCAGCGTGGTGAGCGGTACGAACTCAAGCGCGATCCCGTTGGCCGTATAGTCGAAGAGGTCGACTATTGGAGGCAAGGGCGGCAGTACGCGTACTCAGCGGCCGGATACCTCCAGCAGAGTGTTGATCCGTTGGGCCATGTCATTGGCTACCAAACTGATCCGGTAGGACGCATTCTCAAAAAATTCCTGCCCGACCCTGCGCGCCCAAATGCTACGCAAGAAGAGACATTTAGCTATGACGCTAATGGCAATCTCACTGCTTGTGAAAACGACGCGATCCGCATCCAGCGGGAGTTCGACGCCGAAGGACGGCTGATCGAAGAGCGTCAGGGTGAAGACTGCGTTGTCTTAAACACCTATGATCCTAACGGCAACAGAATCTCACGCGCCATATTTGTCCAGATCTCTGGCCAAAACTACAGGAACACCGTGCAGTTTCGTTTCGATGCCCTGGATCAAGCGATTGCTGTGGAGGTCGACGGCCACGAACCTCTTCGACTTAGCCGTAATGCACTGGGGCAGGTTACCGAAGAGCGGTTGAGTCGCCAACTGCAGCGTCGTTTCTCGTACAATTCCGATGGTTATCTCACCGCTCAACAAGTCGTCAGCGATCTTCGGCCTCTCTTTGACCAGTCTTACACATACGACAAGGCAGGTAATCTAATCGAAAAGCGCGACTCAGCGTACGGTACCGAGCGGTTTACGTACGATCCAGTGGGGAGACTAATTGCTCATGTTGATCCGCAACGACATCTGAAGCGCTATCTCGCCGATCCAGCCGGCGATCGTCTGAGGACCCGCGTCATCGAGCGCGCCGCCGGGAACAATGGTGATGAGCAATGGGGTCGAGAAGGAGAATACGAAGGCATTTTCTATCGCTTCGACCGTGCCGGCAATCTGATTCGGCGTTCGAGTTCCGACGGAGAGACGCAGTTTTCTTGGGACGCGAGCCAACGTTTGATTGAAAGCACGACTAAGGGTCGGCCCACTATTTACCGTTACGACCCTTTGAGACGGCGGATAAGTAAGCAAACGGGAGGCACTGTCACCCAGTTCTATTGGGACGGAGACGCGTTGCTTGGGGATGTGACGACTAACGATACCCAAGAACTGCAAAAATCGCGGTTTGTCCGAGAATGGATCTACTATCCCGAAACTTTCGAACCTCTAGCTACACTTCGGTATCACGCCGCACCAGAACAGCAGGCGTCTAGTGGGTTTCGTGCCGAACTATATGTGTATCATAACGACCCAAACGGTTGCCCTACTCGGATGATGAGTCCAGAGGGAAGCCTCTTTTGGGGTGCACAGTACGATGCCTGGGGCGTGGTTGAACGATTGCTTGTCAATGTTGTCGACAACCCTCTGCGGCTACAGGGACAGTATCACG
>QHOF01000121.1 GCA_003219335.1 Verrucomicrobiota bacterium
AAACCCGTATCGCTATGCGCCGAATCTCAATAAATGGTGTGATCCTCTTGGCCTTAATTGCTATACACCCGGGATCCGCATCAATCTTCTTCCCCGTCCAATAGAGATACTCTTTGGCCAACGGCGTATCGCTGCGCATTTTCGAAGTATTGATGCAGATATACCCGAGTATCTGCGTGGGCGAGCGCTGAAAGATGTCGCCGCCGATTTAAAAGTTGGGAAGCTGCATCCAGATCAGCTGGAAGTCAAATACTTTGTCCACCCCGAAACAGGGCAAAAAATCGCAGAGAGTAATAGAACTCTCGCAGCGCTAAGTATGGCAGGCAAGAAACCTACAAAAGTGCGGGAGGTTCCGATGACTGCTGAGTTAGCGGGTAGGCTCAGAGAGCCTCTTATGAGATATCACGGGGAGGTATTTTCGATGCCGGGCAGAGCTGTGCCAGTTACTCAGGGACAGAACGATTTAAAGGTGATTGATGTCGTCAGACTTCCGTAGTTTAGGAGCGAAACTATGTCGGATGTAAAAAACCGCCTTCGTTCCACTGAAGTTCCTTGGCAAGTGAGCCCATCAGAAGAAATTATTGGTTTCGCGGGCAAAGAGAGTGAAGCGGTTATCAGAATCCTGGCTTTTTTTGGGCCTAAGACTCTTGAAGATACTCGTCAACAATTGATCAAGGAATACGGCTCGGATGTTCCTGACGATCTGTGGAATAGGGCTGGCTACAAGAGTGTCTCGGTCAGTTTTGATTCTGTTCTGGTATTCTGCATGTGGCCTCCCCAACTACCATATGGGTTACTGGACGAAAAAAATTACGATTTTAGCGGCATAGAGCTTCATTACAATTCTTCTATTTCCTTTTCAGAATGGAGTTCAAAGTTTGACCGCCAGTGGATCACAAGTGGTGTTTGCCCTGATCCACGTTTTTACGAAGTCCTTGATTCAGAGTTGATGCTAAAGCTTGGCATTCGGTCGCCAGCTGTACGGCACTGGATTTTATTGGGACATGATGTCTATTTTGAGATTCTCGGAAAGTCATTTCAGCATGAAGTCGAACAAGACAGTGCCTAGAATTGCGAGCATTGTATTATGTAAGAGACCTATGAAAAAACGCTGTATTTGCTGGACAGTGATTTAGAGGTCGTTGCGTCGGCTGCCAACCTTCGTTCCGATTTTTTGACTTTTGTGGTATGCGAAAAATCGCTCGACTACGATGGTGACGTACCGCACGTGGACGCGTACCGCGCTGCCAAGTGGAACTTCTGGTATAGCTGCGCCTAGACATATCCTAGCCATCGTTTGATATACCTTTGATATACCCTAAGATGTACGTATTCGAATGGTCGAAGGCGAACGGCACCTATGACAGCTTGGCTTCGTTGAATCAGAACCCGAAGGGAACGGTCAGTGATGAGACGAGCCGAAGGAATGGCACCTGGACGATCGGAGAAGAACTGGAGATATCGTGGGCATCGGGAGAGCGTGAGAAATGGCCAATGCCGCTCAAACCAGCTGCGCAATCTATATCTGGAGTGACAGGGTTTGCGACGAGATTAAGCCGTACTCTGGCCGGGAAAAGCCAGATTTGAAAGCCCAACCAAGTCACCCATTAGTCGAACTTCAAGCAGGCACCGACCTTCCTACGAAACAAGTAGAACCAGTAGTTCAGTGAGAAAAACCAGGTAAAATTACCGCCACGAGGTTCCATTGCTCTCCTGCGCTAAATCCAGTGAACCCATCATTTGCTCGGCTATTGGGCCGCACCCGCATAATACCGCGGAAAATTTAATAGTGTTGCTGACCAGCATTTGATTTTTCGGTGGTTGATTTTATTTAGATTCGAGAATTTAAGCTGAGTGGTCGTCGCTCTGGATCGCGAATAATCATCATGAGCACGAACGAATCATTGCTTCCGGGAAGCAGTTTGAGTTTTTTGGGGGGCATGAGCATGATTAGACCGTTCGATCTTCATCCTGACCAAATGATCTATCGCTTTATCGATTCACGCGGAGCGATTCCAGCGGCGACCGGTCCGTGGTGGATGGAGTTTGAGGCATTCCAGCAATCAAACAGTTTGCGTTGCAGTTGTTCCGACATTCTCCCGTTCTTGCGCTACAATATTCAGCCATTGCGGTCGGATCCTAGTGTCGTCGGGTTAGATCCGAGGTTCGCTAACCCGGGTTCTTCAACGAGAGGAGGGACTCATGGCAAACAGAATTCGCGTTTCCGTAAAGGCGTATATCCTTACATTGTATCCTCAATCTGGGGGCTCGGCTCGCAGTGGTGGCGCTGTGCAAGGGCAAAACTTGCGGGCGCTCGCAATTGGTCTAGCGGTGCCATCGTTTTGGAGCCGCGCGGAGATATCGCAAGCCTTTGATGAGGCAAACAGGATTTGGATCCGCGAGGCCGATATTGAGTTCACGCCCGTAGAAATATCTGAACGAGATGAAGTTGTCCCTGCCGATGAGAACGGTATGTGGATTCACTTTGTTAATCATCTATCGCCCGGAGCTAGGGCCGTCGGCGTCGGTTTTGTCTATGACCTGCCGTCAAACGAGGGTGGCTGGGGAGGAGGGCATGTTGCCGTCCTTTCCGGCAACAAAGCTCGCTCTGGTCTGTCTGGGTTTGCCGGAAACTTATTGGCGCACGAGCTCGGACATGTATTGACGGACGATCCAAACCACATATTGGCTGGAGGGGACGCAAGCAATCTCATGCATGGGTCAAGAAATCCGCGTGTGGCCAATGCCGGAATTCTCAATCAACAACAAATCAGCATCGCACGCACCAGGGCGTTGAATCTTTGACGCTGAATTTGTTTTTTGCACGCGCCAGGTAGCTCAAGGTTCTCACAGGGCCTATGCGTCTCTTACACGATCTTCGAATGGGCATAACCGTTCAGGGTCCGTTTGAAATCCCTGGTTTGCACGTTCGCAATGAATGTTTTGTCCGGCAAGATGAGACGAATCGCAGCGTGGGCGGAACAGGCGAAGTGCAAGGCAATCCACTGCGCCAAACGGTTGCAGCGATTTCCTATCGTCTCGTCGTCCAACACGGGGGTGTCTATGGCAACTTTGGGCGCAGACGTGCTGAACGCCTTTGTCGGAACTCCGACGGAGGTGACTGTCACGTGCCGGAAGAGTTTTCTTCTGGCAGCGGGCGCTGACAACAATCCGTTCGGTCGCTGGTGGTTCGCGGCGGAGACCCTCCTCGGTTTTAATGAACCCCTCGAACGGATTCCGCTGCCGGCCGGCTAGCATTGTACGAGAATTATGACCCGTCGAAGATCAGTAAACACACTGATTTAGCAACAGCGCTCAGAAAAAGTCTTAAGGCGGGGAGTACTTCAGCCGCAGTTTGATTGTTGCTTGGTTACTTTCCTGGAAAAGAGACCGAGAGTTTATTAAGAGAGGTGCGAGACCGCAAGGAGCGATCTCAAACGAAATTGTTTGAGTGGTTTCCAGTAGTGATGGTTTCCCTGCCGGCCAATGTTGCGCTGTCACGCCTCGGCGATAAGAGATCTCGAATGGCTTTGCTGGACGCTATAGAAGCATCGAGACCGGCCGAGTTGGAATTTCTATTAACGGCGATACGTGAAATCGATGCCCCGGAAGTCTTACATTCACTGAAGAGAGCCCTGGACGATCAGCGAGAAGTCAGCGCAGGTGTTCCATCAGGAGCAGAACCTAAACGACGACTCTGTGACGAGCCCGTTAATGCTTTCGTCAAGCGTCTGCAATTGAATGTAGGTGTCGAGCTGTCTAGTGCGAGACGATACAGCAAGGCAGAAATTGATGCCGTTCGCAACGGAATCGATGCCTCGATACCAAAATAAATCGTCCAAGGTGCGCGAGGAGGATGGTTCAGGCATTTCTTCGGCTGACGGAACGAGACGAGTGGCATAGGCGCCTGATCCAATACTGCCTTCCCGTAACGGTTCTTAGGACTGCTTACGGCAAGCTGTCCCCTAGGATTCGTTTGTTCTTCTTGCACAAAGAAGCGAGGCAGCCGCACTGGTTTGTCCAGTGCGAAATTTCAGCCAGAGCGGTGAAGGATGCGTTATTAGGTAACGCGTCGATCCCCCATTCATCTAATTTCTACGACCGATTTATTACTCATCTAAGGAGGTAAGTAGGCCGGAGAGCCATTGCCATTTCTCGCGGACAGCGTTATAGGGGCATCGAAGTCAGGCGAGGCGCAGTCGCAGGAGGATTCATCAATGACGCAGGCAAGAGTTCCGGGTCCGTTGGGTCAAACGCCCGACGGTAAGTTAGACGCATCCGATTCGGGATCGGTTTTACACCTGGGCCGGCGTGTGCCCTACACAAGTAGATCGCCGGGTCCCGTTGGACAGCATATTTGGAGCGCACCGATATTCGCTGCGCCGGGCGCCGTAGCCAAGGTGACTAGTACCGGATCCGGCGGCAAGGCGTTGATTGTAGTTGGCACGGGACATGATGACGTTAAGAAAGGAGTGCGCTACTCCGATGATAAGTACTTTGATCAGGCCATTCTGGAATTCTTTGCCCCACACACAAAGGGGCTCAATGTGACCATTAAGCACGTGACGAGCGCGAAGGAGATGCGCGATCTGATTGCCAACGGCTCCTGGGATGTGGTCGCCTACTTTGGGCACGGCGTGGTTAACCAGATGGCGCTCGAGCCAAAGGAACGCGGGGCAAGACTCTCGAAGGACGAGTTGGTCTCTGCCCTCAAACAGGCCAAGCCGAGCCGGGTCCTTCTAATGGGGTGCAAAGCTGGCTGGACTGGTCTTGCCCGGCAGGTATCAAAGGAGTTGCCCGGTGTAACGGTCAGCGCGACCTTTGAATCGCTTGATGTGAGCTGGGAGCAGGGAAGTAAGGATGGCAAATTTTACAATCGTCTGACGCCCAGTGAGGAATTTAAGGATTATAAGCACGGATTTTATATCGAAAACGGTCAGAAGGCGAAATGGCGCCAGCGCGAGCAAGATGACAAACTCGATCCCAACGGTGATCCTCTGGGAGAGCGGATCGCGCAATGAATGTGTCCACCTTTACTAGAACGCGTCAGAGAATGAAAGAAAGAATATCGTTCGAGACGATCACGATCGGCGGTGGTTAACAAAGCGAATGCTAACGAAACTGCGTGAGCAAACACTCGGTTCACAACGGCAGCCGAATTTCGACCACAGGAAATACGCGGAAATGGCCGCTAGCCTGCGGTGCGAGATGGCCGGTACGACGAAGCAACAATTCCTCGATAGCTACGCTCCGGATTGCATTGGGAGTTCGACAGCATGTTCGGCTTCACCTGGAGGAGCTACTGCCTATGAAATCCGTTCCCAGCTATTGTCTTCAGCTCACAAGACTAGACGCGCAACAAAAGAGCTTGATTAATTCTTAGATTGCCTTATGCACCCATCGTGCTTTACGGCGCGGACCTAACGCATTGAGTACCCGGGAGCTTCCTATCACGACGAGCGGAAAGCGATTTTTAGAGACGATCAGGACCGGGAGAAGTTGTTGGAATTGCTTGGGGGCGCCCCACTGGTATATCCATACACCAAAAGCTTCAGCATCATCGCAGGACCAAAAGGCTGGTTACCCCGCCCATCACCTCGTAGCGGGCGCAAAGCCAACGCAGATCTATCTGGTCGATCACCTTGTTGACAAAGTGCGCCAAGTGCCCTTCAGCAACCACTCACCGAGCGAGGGCCGCAGCGGCAGATCCTGCTTGGGTTCATAGGGAAGAAACGAAGTCGGCACTCCTTAATCTCCTCGCTTATACTTCCCTTGTGTACACAAGCAAGAAATTTTCTGCCGCGCAGACTGCTACCCGTTTTGAGCTACTCTGGGCGTCTGGCGTGGCTTTTATTGGAGCGGGAATTGTGATAAGAGCGAAACGCTATGGCAGACGAGAACCTACGAGAAAATCTAAAAATCGAGCAGTTGGCGGACCTGCGGGAAAAAACCGAGATGGTCTCGCAGCTCCTGCAGAACCAGCTCAAAGGCTATTTGGACACCCTCCGGCCTCTGCTCGCGCCGCGAAGGATCCTGGGAAATTACGTGCGATCTTCAGTTAAGGAAGACATTCCCGACACGGATGTGGCTCTTAAGCGATTGCGTGAAAAATACAAGGAAGTCTGTGGCAAACCTTTTGCTTTGCCGGCGGAGTTCGATGAAAGCGTATTGGCGGATATGGACAACCGCCTCGAGTTGTACCCGTGGGAATATAGCCACGAGGCCAGCAATGAAAGAGAAAAGAAGACGATCACGGTGGCATCGCCGGTAAAATGGGCGCTCAGCTATACGTCCGGGTATACAGTCAGACAGCTTAGAGAAGTTCTGGTTGGTAAAAGGGAGCGGCGGCAAGAGGAAGTGCGCCAGTTTCTAGTCAACGCTATGGTCGTTCAGCTTGTCCTTGCCAAGTTTCCCGGCACTAACCAGCTATTGAAAGACCTGCGTTACGATATTGGATTGGACAAATGTCAGGGCTTGGGAGATCTCCCTCTAGTCACGATCAGATCGTCTCTGCCTTCCTTTCGACCTTCGGATGATATCATCCTCGCCGCCACCCGCCTCTCCGGTGTGCCTGCTTTTATCGAGCTGATTGATTTTGACGTCCTTTCCAATTTAGAAGATCCCTTCAAAACAAAGATTGAAGCGAAGCTGCGTTAGTATCTACGACAGCAAACTCATTTATCACGACGCCGATCCGTCTCTTTGTTCAATTGCTCTCTCTTTGAGGCATAATATTTTTCTCGTCTGTTACAGTCCTTCGCTGCGCACCCGCTGCAAAGTCGCGCCAATCGTTTTGTCCAACACGTTTTATCCTCAAGGCGGCTGCGGGATCTGTCAAAGGCATCAGGGTAAAACACTATATGTTGCAAGGAGTAATTTATGGACAATAAACAATTCCCCATCCTCAGACGGGGTCGAATAATCTAAGGCGAATATGGAAGGAGCAACTCGGCTACTACAATCCGTTATTTGTCAGCGAACCAATCGGCGACGCCTTTCACGCGCTGGAAGATTCTTTTTCGGCGGGACATGTCACGCGCGAAAAACTGGAGAACATTTATGTCATCACAAAGATTCATGTGTATGACAAAGCGAATAAAGAGACACAAGGGCGCAAAAGAGTCCTGACCCGGGCCGCGGGCTAAGGATCCGCCCCAAGCCGCTCCATTGGAAGTGGTCGTGCCGCGCCACCCATCATCTGTCAAACAACCACCCGAAGCGCCAGCCGCTCTATCCTCGGACCCAGGCAAAGTCATCACCGATTATATTCGGGGTGAGAAGCAGAGAGGAAGTAAGTCCGGCCGCTAATGTGAGGATAGTGAGCCAATGTTCTGCTCAAGAGGTTGTAACGACAGTCAGGTTGTTGGGTCAGCAAGTGAGCGATCCGTAGACAAGCTGCTCATGAGTTCAGGATCCGCATTGACGACATCTGTCGTGATGAATTTTGACCCTGCACGAGGATCTGAAGATTAAAGAGGCAATCAGAGAGTGGACGGACTTCCACAACCCGGTTAACCGCCCTTTGGATTTACCGGCGAGCGCCGCTTCTGTCCCAGCACTCAGCCGCAAGTCACTGGTGAAACAGGAAGTAGAAACAGCTTCGGCAAGAGAGCGCGAAGAGACACGGCTGGGGTAAGCAGAAGAGCTTTTTGGTGGTAGCAGCCGCGCAAGGCACTTTCCCTAAGCCAGTGAGCCTGGGCGGGCGCCCCGTTGGCTGGTTGGAAGCCGAAGTCCAACAGTGGTTACAGCGACGAATTGAAGCGAGCCGCAGTGAATGCAGCGGTGTGGGGGCAACTTTGGGGGCACCACGCAATTTTTGAACTGAAAATTATTCCAACTCACCAATACTTATAGTGGTAATGTGATTCCCCCCGCCTCCACCAAATTTTTGCACGGGAAAACTTTTACTCCGCGCCCTCTATTAGCGCAGTCATCATTTTGGAGATGACCTCTAATTCCGCTCTCCGTCCCTGACGAGTCGCCTCAGTCATG
>QHOF01000122.1 GCA_003219335.1 Verrucomicrobiota bacterium
AGGTTGATTGAGCTGCAAGCGTTCCCCAGCCTGTTTGGTTTCCAGCTGCTCCTGCTCGGCTGCATTCGCAAGGCGTATCCGATCATCCCGCGCAATTGGACGTCATCATTCGGCGGAATTAAAGACGAAGCGTATCTGGATCTGCTACGACGCACCATAATTACCGATTCAGCTCCGGAGAACGTGGTGCTGCTGGAGATTGAGCCGGAAAAACAAAAAACGCGCGTCGATTTCGCGGCTACTGAAAGATTACTGGACATCCGCGCAGTTTGCGTGACGAAGATTAAGAATCGCGGCCGCAAATTATTTTACGATCGGGACGGACACGAAGCGCGCATCAAACGCATCTACAATCGGGTCATCTTTGACGAACTGATTCGGCGGCCCGATCTGAACCTGCCTTTCCAGTTTCAAGATGATCTGGACGTCACCTGGGTCGGCCATCCGAACTGGTATTTCCGCATCAGCAAGCATTCACTGCCGTTCCTAAAAACCAAATACGCTTCTCCGGCTTTTTTCGCCGATAAATTTCCCGCCGGCGAAAACATCGATAACTACGTGTTGAAACCGCTTTACTCGTTTGCCGGGCACGGCGTGGACATGGACCCAACTCGCGAAAAAATCGCCGCGCTCGAAAATCCGCATGAATGGATTTTGCAGAGGAAAATCGAGTACGCGGCATTTGTGCCGACGGTTTATGGTGAGAAATCGAAAGCCGAGATTCGCATGATGTTTGTGTGGCCGGATGAGGATCGCGATCCGATTCTCGTCAATAATCTCGTCCGAATGAGCCAGGGCAAAATGATGGGCGTCGATTTCAACATCGACAAAACCTGGGTAGGCGCCAGCATCGCGCTGCACGAAACTGGGAAGAGTTAAAAAAGTTAAAAGAGTTACAACGTTACAATGGGAAGTCCCGGCAGTCTTAACTTTGTAACGGTTGTAACTTTTTTAACAATTGCTTCAGTCCTCGCCCAATTACGCCAGCTCCGTTGAAACCGTTGCTTCGCCAACGCCCTGCTCGAGGGCCTGTTCCACCGCGCGCCAGGCGAGCATCGCGCACTTAACCCGCTGCGGAAATTTTCGGACTCCCTGCATCACGCGGAGGTCGCCCAAGGCTTTGGGGGCTTCGCTTGTTCCCTCCGTTACGAGGTCGTGAAATGCGCGGAGCATTTTCATCACTTCCGCCCGGCTTTTGCCTTTCAATTTCATCGTCATCAACGAAGCCGATGCCTGGCTGATCGCGCAGCCGTGCCCGCTGAACTTGATGTCCTCCAGCCCGCCGCCGGCGTCGAATTTTACCGCGAGATGAATCTCGTCCCCGCACGCCGGGTTATCTCCGTGCACGCGCACCGCGGCGTCGGGCAGCTCACCGAAATTCCGCGGTCGGCGCGAATGATCAAGGATCACTTCCTGATAAAGCTCTTCGATTTCCGGGATCATGAAAACAAACGCACCGCGTACCCTGTTGTCACATTGAGCGAAGCGAAACATCTCTGGCTGACCGTTAACTCACCGGCCGAGCAGATAATCAAAGATTGAAAGCCTGGCCTCGCGGACTTCGCCCGCTGCGTTGCAGCTTCGCTACGCTCAGAATGACATGAAGCCATACACATCATGAAAAGAAACGGACCGCAGCGTGGAGGATCTCGATCATCCGGTCGATCTCTTCTGTTGTGTTGTAAAAGTAGAAACTGGCGCGAGTTGTTCCCGACACACCAAACCGCCGCATCAGCGGTTGATTGCAATGATGCCCGCCGCGCATCGCCAGGCCGTACTGATCTGCGAACGTGGTTAAATCGTGCGGATGCGCAGCATCCATCACAAATCCTACGAGCGCGCCGCGCTCCCCGGACGGCCCAAGAATGCGTGTGCCGGGCAATTCGGTGAGGCGCTCGGCTGCGTAGCGCGCCAGTTGTGAGTCATGTTCGAAAATCGCCGGTCGTCCGATGCCCTCGATGTAATCAATTGCTGCTGCTAACCCAATCGCGCCGGCGATGTTGGGCGTACCACCCTCGAACCGGTGTGGTGTTTTCTTGAATGTGCTCTTCTCGAGGGTGACGCTCACGATCATTTCGCCACCACCGTGCCATGGCGGCATGGAATCCAAAAGCTCCGCGCGTCCATAGAGCACGCCGATGCCGGTCGGGCCACACATTTTGTGCCCAGAGAACGCCAGAAGATCGCAGCCTAACTCCCGCACATTGAATGGCAAATGTCCGATGCTTTGCGCAGCATCCACAAGTGTGAGCGCGCCTATAGAGTGCGCTTTCTCGCAGAGTTCAGCTACTGGATTGATTGTGCCGAGCGAGTTGGAGATGTAAGTGAACGCGAAGAGTTTCACTTCAGGCGTGAGCAGCGAAGAAAGCTTTTCAAGTTCGAGAGTCCCATCATCGCGCACGGGGACAAAGCGGAGACGCGCGCCTGTTCGTTCGGCCAACAATTGCCAGGGCACAAGATTGCTGTGGTGCTCCATCACCGTCAGGAGGATCACATCCCCTTCGCTGATAAATTTTCCGCCCCACGTCTGAGCCACGAGGTTAATGCTTTCGGTAGTACCGCGCGTGAACACGATCTCCTCAGCGCTCGCCGCGCCGATATAATCCGCCACGCGCTGACGCGCTTTTTCGTAAGCCTCCGTCGCACGCGAACTCAGCGTGTGCAGCCCGCGATGCACATTGGCATTGTCGTGCTCGTAAAAATTTCGTAATGCGTCGATCACGGCACGCGGTTTTTGCGAAGTCGCAGCGCTATCGAAATAAATTAGAGGATGCCCATGCGCCTGTTCACCCAGAATCGGGAAATCCTGGCGAACCGCCTTCCAATCGATAGCGTTGGCAGCGATCTTGTGCATCCCATAATCTGCTACACGCCGCGCCACGCGCCACTTTATTCGGGACGGCACCCCAAAAAACGATGGACTTTTTAACTCTACTTTAGTTCCTCGTTTACTTCAGCGAAGGCGCTCACGGCGAATTCCAAATCTTGGCGCGAATGCGCCGCGGACACTTGCGTGCGAACACGCGCGGTGTCGTGCGGTACAACCGGATAAAAAAAGCCAATGACATAAACGCCTTTGTCCAGCATGCGCGCGGCGAACTTTTGCGATTTGGCGGCGTCGCCAAGCATGATCGGGACGATCGGATGCACGCCGGGTTTGATCGTCAAACCGCGCTCCGTTAACGCAGCGCGGAAAAACTTTGTATTCTCTTCAAGTTTGTCGCGCAGTTCAGTCGATGCACTGAGAAGCTCGAGGGCTTTCAGCGATGCGGCGACAACCGGTGGCGCGATCGTGTTTGAAAACAGATAAGGCCGCGAACGTTGCCGCAGAAGATCGACAATTTGCTTTCGCCCGCTGGTGAAGCCGCCGCTGGCGCCGCCGAGCGCTTTTCCAAGTGTGCCGGTGATGATGTCGATCCTGCCCATCACCCCGCGATACTCGTGTGTGCCACGCCCAGTTTTCCCGAGAAATCCGGTGGCGTGCGCGTTATCGATGATGGTGAGCGCGTTATGTTTTTCCGCGAGGTCGCAAAGGGCCGATAGGTTCGCGATCGTGCCGTCCATCGAGAAACAGCCATCGGTAGCGATCAATCGAAACCGCGCATCCTTTGCCGCGCGCAATTGTGCCTCGAGATCTGCCATGTCGTTGTGCTTGTAACGAAACCGTTGCGCTTTGCACAGCCGGATGCCGTCGATGATGCTGGCGTGATTTAGTTCGTCACTGATCACCGCGTCCTTGTCGGTGAGCAACGTTTCGAATAATCCGCCGTTGGCGTCGAAGCAGGATGGATAGAGGATGGTGTCTTCTGTCCCCAGGAATTTGGTGAGCGCCGCTTCCAGTTCCTTGTGAATGTCCTGTGTGCCGCAAATGAAGCGCACGCTCGCCATGCCAAAGCCGTGCGTATCGAGCGCCTCTTTTGCGGCCGCGATCAACGCGGGATGATCTGCAAGCCCGAGATAATTATTCGCGCACATGTTCAGCACGCGTTTGCCACCGGTGATCGCAATATGCGCATCCTGTGGACTCGTGATGACTCGCTCGGTTTTAAAGAGACCTTGCGATTTAATTTCCTCGATAATTTGCGACAGCTGTTTTTCGAATTCCGCGATCATAAGTGAACCGGAGATTACGCAGAAAAGGTCAATCAGGAAACCAGGAACCCATGAATTTAAAGTTGAAAGAGAGGAAGCCAAGGAGCTACGAACTGGTTTTGTGTAAAAACAACTTGCGCTGCCTGTGAATAGCTGTTAATAACTTCGCCGGCGATCCACCTTGACCTACACTCAACGCCGCAATCTTGCGTTAGCTGTTCTCGCGGCCTTTATCGCGATTATTCTCCTCAGCGGTTGTGGGACGACCGAGCGTGTCCTGCCTCCATACGAGCGCCCGCTGGCAAAGACGGATTTTCAAAATGTGCGCACCACAGCGTACACGCATACCGAAGCGGACCATCGCGAATACAGCAATCACAACGCGCTCGGCGGAGAACTGCACGCGGCAGGTCCGCCCATCCATCGAGCGGAAGCAGTGGCGCGTGCGACGCTGGCGTATGAAGTTCCGCGCGCTATTCCGGTGGATGAGACCAGTTCGTATTCGTCACAGCTCCAACCGTTCTCAATGGAAGAAACGTCCGGCAGCCGCCGGATCATGCGCACGACCAAACGCGTGACGAAAACAACGCGCGGCGCGAAGCGCGCCGTCGCCGTCTCCCCTGGCCGCCATAGCCTTGGCGAAGGCGGCAGGCCGCCGCAGATCGGCAGCGCTGCGGCTGATTGGTCGCGCTGGCCGGCAGGCACGGTGTTTCGCCTGATTTCCACCGGACAAAATTACCGGGTGGAGGATTACGGCTGGGCGCTCGCGGGGCGTAACACGATTGATCTTTACATGCCGAATCAACGCGAAATGAATTCCTGGGGCGCCCGTCAGGAGACCATCCAAGTTCTGCAGTGGGGCGATCCACAGGAAAGCTTGCAGTTCCTAAGTCGTCATCAGGATTACAAGCATATTAGACGGATGGTGCTCGAGCTGGAAGGCCGCCACAAGGAAGCTGCGGCGTTGCGATAAATTGGCCCCCTTGTCGTAGCGCGGCGTCTACGATAAACCAGACCAATGCATAACCCCGCCTCTGCGCGCGGTCATATAGGTGCTCCCGCCGGCGTGGGTTTGATGACGAAAGGTGACAAAACGGTTACTAATCCTTGGTTGCCACTAGATGGCCCTCAAGAGAAATTCTGTGCCTCTCAAAACCGTTACTATTAGAAAGAAACAACATATGAAAATCGCTTGCGCATCAGCCTTTGTCTTGTTCACCCTGTTCGCAGCCCACTCGGCCCGGGCCGCCGATTGGGAAATCGTCGCCAGCCCTAATGCGGGCAGGCAGGCCAATAGTTTATCTTCGGTCGCCGCCGTGGCAGATAATGATGTTTGGGCGGTCGGATGGGCCTTCAAGGCGCAACTCAACGCTTACCGCACCGTAACTGAACATTGGAACGGCACACGCTGGTCTCTCGTGAGGAGTCCGAACGCCACCAACGGCTACAATTTCCTCAATGGCGTCGCTGTCGTCGCGGCAAACGACGTGTGGACCGTCGGTCAGGCCGCGAACGGCAACACTTACAACACTCTGGTGGAACATTGGAACGGCGTGGCGTGGAGCATTGTTCCCAGTCCTAATGTCGCCGGCAGTTCCAATATCTTGGAAGCGATTTCGGTGGTGTCGGCTAACGACATCTGGGCGGTTGGTTACTCATCTGATCGCAGCTTCAATAATCATCCGCTCACGATCCACTGGAATGGCGCCACTTGGAGTATCGTGCCCAGCCCGAGCGTTAA
>QHOF01000123.1 GCA_003219335.1 Verrucomicrobiota bacterium
CTGCTTCGCGGCAACGTCATCCGCGAAGTATCCAACTCGCTGCCGGAAGACATCGATCTGCTCGTGTACGCATGAGCGATGGGCCATCCACTGATCGAGAGATCTTGACATTCTGCGATCAACGTATCAGCGTATCAGACTGTGCGTACTACAATTACTCTCGATAACGATGTTTTTGAAGCAGCCCAGGCGCTGGCCGCATGTTCAGGTAAAAAGCTGGGCCAAGTGATTTCTCAATTGGCCCGAAGGGGGCTTCGCGCCGAATCCGCAGGGGTTCCAAAGAGCGGTTTGCCCGTGTTCCGTGTTTCACCTCGCGCTCCGGTTATCCCGACTACCAGAGCGCGTGACCTGCTGGCCGAAGATTAGCCATGAAAGAAGCATTGCTCGATACCAACATGTTGCTCGCTCTTGCCTGGCCGAATCATCAGCATCACGCGGCAGCACACGAGTGGTTTCGCAGCCAGGCGCGGCATGGCTGGGCGACATGTGCACTTACTGAAGTTGGTTTTATCCGGCTCTCATCCAATCCAGCCTACACTCCCGAGGCTGTCTCGCCCAATGAGGCGGCGTCACTTCTCGAACGGCTGGTTCAACATAAGCGGCACCAGTTTTGGCCATGTCCCACCGCAGTGGCACCGCGGATCTACGCCCAGGCACTTGGCCATCAACAAGTCAACGACGCGTATTTAGTGGAGGTGGCGCGCCGTCGCCGGGGTAGAGTAGTGACGTTGGACATGCGAGTGGCAGCGCATGAACGCGACCTCGTGTTTGTAGTGCCTTCTTGAGACTCAGCCATAGCTTGCCGATGCGAGCACTTCGATCTCGGCAGTTTGCGGAAACATGTCGAGCGGCGTGACCAAATCGATGACGTACTTATCCTGCAACTCTCTCAAATCCCGCGCGAGTGTCGGCGGATTGCATGAAACGTAGATCAATGTTCGGGGCGCAAGATCGATGACGGCCTTGCGAACGTTTTCGCTAAGTCCTATCGCGGGTGGATCGACAATGAGTGTCAAGGAACGATCGCTCCTCAGCCGTTGTTTGTCAGACTCAGCGGACTGGAGACCGCCGCTTCTTGAGAGGTTCGCCAATTCTACATCCACGTCGCCGGCAATGTACGTCTCTTTTTCAGTCGCGTTTTCCCTTGCAGCGCCAATTGCGAATTTGTCCCAGTCAATCCCGATTACGCGCTCGAATTTGTCGAGCAACGCTTTTGTGAAAAATCCGGCGCCGCAATACGCATCGATCAACAGTGGTTGATTCGGCAGAACGAGATCGACCATCAAATCGCGCAATGCATTTGCGACCTCATCATTCGTTTGCGAAAAAACGCGCGCGCCGACTGAAGCACGCAACGTGTAATGACCATCGCGCACGTGTGGTTCCGCACGTAAGTCCGCGAGCGCGAGATTGACTTCATCACGCGAAATCGGGCACTGCTCGATGTCGATCAACCGGTGCGAATCGCGCCGGAAAAATCCGATCACGCCGTCCTGCGCGTGCACGGTGATGCGATTGCGATACGCGTACTGCCTGGGCGAAGGGATGATCGATCGCATCGGAACATCCTTCAGTTTGCCGATTCGCTGCAGAGCGTCACGAACCTGTCGCCATTTGATCGCAAGCTGATGTTCGTAGCTAATGTGCTGGTAAGCGCATCCTCCGCAGCGGCCGAAATAGGGACATTGTGGTTCAACGCGATCCGGTGAGCTTTGCTTTACCTCGATGAGCTCCGCTTCGGCGAATTGCTTTTTCTCGCGCACGATTTCCGCAGAAACGAGTTCGCCCTCAATCGTATAAGGAACAAAGATGGCTTTGCCTTGTTCACGCCCGACGCCTTTTCCGCCGAAGGCAATATCCTCGATTTCTAGATCGACAACGCGCATAGAATCACCTCGCGAGAGGTGTACACTACCCCGCAAGGGCACGTTCAATGGCGGCTTCCAGGTTTTCAAGCTTGATCGGTTTGATCAGATGTTCGGAAAAACCCGCCTGCAAACTTCTTTCAATATCGCCATTGTTGCCAAAGCCGCTGATGGCGATTCCCGGGATTTTGGAGATCGCGCGCAATTGCATCATGAGATCCATGCCGCTTCCGTCTGGCAGAGCAATATCGCTGATGAGCAGATCAAACTTATCGCGCACTGCCGCTTCCATGGCCGAGCGGACGTTGTGGGTAGCCGCCACGAGATGCCCCCGGCGGACAAGCAATTTCTCCAGAGCAGCGCATGTGTCCTCGTGATCGTCAACGAGCAGAATTTTCAAACCTTGCTGCGCAGCTTCACTGGTTGTTTTGCGATGCACGGTGACTACTTCAGCAGGCGAAAGCGTTGGCATCGAAAAGATGAACGTCGAGCCGCAATCGCGCCCACCACTTTGCGCAGTGAGGGTGCCGCCGTGCGCCTGCGCGAGAGATTTTGAAATGGCCAAGCCAAGACCTAGGCCGCCAAATCGGCGCTCAAACGAGCGGTTGCCCTGTTCAAACGGATCGAACATGCGCCGCATGACTTCTGGTTCCATGCCGATGCCGGTGTCGCGCACGCTGATCGTCAAGACCTCTGGCGACGGATTGGAAGAAGAGATGGTAATCTCACCGTCCTCGGGTGTGAACTTGACGGCGTTCTTGAGCAGGTTCCAGA
Organism: Verrucomicrobiota bacterium; assembly: GCA_003219335.1. Classification (GTDB taxonomy): domain Bacteria; phylum Verrucomicrobiota; class Verrucomicrobiia; order Chthoniobacterales; family UBA10450; genus Udaeobacter. Next base: position 2,640 of record QHOF01000123.1, read on the forward strand.
TAATTTGCTGAAACTTCGCCGACTCTGCGGCCACGTGATGCATGTTGGCCTGCAGATTCAGATGCACGTGAAGTTTTTTGGACGCGGCCTCTGCCCGGCAAATCTCCACGACATCTGAGATAGCCAGATGCGCATCGACCGGAATGAATCGCAGCTGCATCTTATCTCTGGCGAGTCGGGTGAAATCCAGCAAGTCATCAATGAGCTGTGTTTCCAATTCTATGTTGCGACGGATCATGGCCAGGGCAGACCTTGTATCTTCCGTTTGCGCAGGCTCTGTTTCGAGCGATTCCACGGCCGAAAGGACCGGAGTGAGTGGCGTGCGGAGTTCGTGCGAGAGCATGGCCAGGAAGTGGTCTTTGGTGCAATTGGCGGTTTCCACGACCGCCTTTTGCTGCTGCAGCTCTTCCTCGATGCGCCGCCGTTCGGCCATACCAGCGGAAAGCGCCATCGCCGTAATGGTCAGCACCGCTGTCCACCATTGCAGGGCGAGCAGCGACTGGTTTTCCGTTTCTCTAACGAACGGCCCGAAGCCATGGAGCGTTCCCCACACCGCGACTGCGGACAGAATGAAAATCCCCGTGGCTGTTTCGCGCTGAGTGAAACGGAACGCCGTCCAAATCACAACGGGTCCAAAAATAAAAGCGATCGGATAATTCCGGCCCGAAATTTCGATCCATCCGCCAAAGACGAGACCGCTCAGCAGCACCAGCAACAGGAGGAGCGCGCCGACTTCCGCGGCTTCCTTTTTGTTCCAACGTCGTTTTGAGGCAACGCTCCAGAGTAGAACAAGTGGAGTGAAAACAAGATCGCCCGTTGCATCGCCGAGCCACCAGGTGAGCCAGATGGCGCCGTAGTGCGTCCAGTCGGCAAAGCCGGCGAGCGCAAGACTTGTCACACCGAATATGGGACTCACGATCGTGCTAATTGCTGCTGCAAGCGCAAACTTGAAAACGCCTTGCGGACGATCACAAAAATTTTTGCCGCCCGCGAATTGGTTCACCAACCATGCGCCAGCCAGCGCCTCCAGCATGTTGCCGGTGGCGATGGCAAATGAGGTGGCGATATTTCCAGCGGTCGTGGCGTTTACCAGAAATGCGCCAATAAAGATGGCCGGCCACACGCGATTACCGAGCAGGAGTATTGCGGCCAGCGCGATTCCCGCCGGCGGCCATACCGGCGACGCACTCGCATGCAATGACGCCAGCATCAACCCGAGTTTGCCGGCTATGAAGTAAATGACGATCAGGATGCCGATGAGCGGCAGCGGGGAGAAACGTCGCGATTGCATCGGCGACCGCCTTTGCGCGTCGTGTATGTTTACGCTGACCCTAGGCGACGGTCAATGCTCGCAAAATTTTGCGCGGTTAAGATCTTGCTCGCGCATCACAGTTACATTGGCATTATTCAATCGATGGCCTGGCGACTTCACGAGCATGTTTTGCGCGGCAAAATCGACAACCGCACCCGCGGCCGCCTGACCGGCGAGATTTGGCTAGCGGGGATCGAGCGGCCGCTGGCGCTTGACCTGACAGGCAATTGTTCGCCGGATCTGGCGGGCTGCGAGTTGCGCTTTGAAAATCCTCAGCCCATTCCCATGAAAACGAAACCGCCTGCTCCTCAGCAGCGCGGCCCCGCCGGTGATATGACTGCGGCGCGCAAAGTGCGCGTGTTCGATGTGCCAATTGAAGAAGCATTGGCGATGTGCAAACGGGGCGAGACGCCGCCGGAACACATGGCCAACAGCCTTTATCTGGAGTGGTTCAGCGAACTGAGCGGCCGCGTGGTGATTGAAAGCACAGATTATCGGCTGAAAATCTCCGAGCCGGCATGGTGTTATACGCCGGAGGAAATTGCCGAGCGTCAGCGCCGCATTGAGGAAGAGGAAACGCCGTTTGCCATCGCCATTACCCGGGACGGCGAGACCCAGGAATGGGACGAAATTCGCTATGAACAATTTCTCCGCGAAAGCGATGCGCGAACGGAACGATACGGGCGATTGCTGGAAAAATATAAAGACCATCCCGACAGCGAACGGACCATCGCCCGTGAAATGGGATGGACATGGATTGAGGAAGCGCTGGAGCAAAAAGAGCAGGAGCAAGAGCATGAGCAAGAGAAAGAGCCGCAGGCTCCGGAAGCTGACTTCGACACGGTTGATGAGGATGAATTTGAGGAGGACATCGAGGATGATGAATTGCCGCTGCCCGATCCAATGCGCGAAGGAATCGATTGGGTGCGCGACGAGCGCGGCCGCATCTCGCATCCCATCAAAAAACGCGCAGGCGACGCGCTGCATCTGTTGCTCGACGAGCTAAAGGCGGTGGGCCACTCCCCGGAGGAAAAAGACGAACAGCTCGCCGAGTTTGTGAGCGGGTTTATGATTCTCAACGCCAAGCTTGCCGGCGCTCTCGGCGGGCTGACACGGGGAGACGATTTTCTGGAGCCCGGCCTGGTAATCGCGTGGCTCAAACGCATCCTGGAGATTTTGAACAAAACCATCGCAGCTGCCGACACCGTTAGGGAAAAGCGATTTCTTCCAGAGGAGCGGTTTGCGTACTATCGCGGCGAGCTTTTTGTGATCCGCGAAAAGATTTTGGAATTGATCGCGCAGTTGCGAGCGCAGTGACCAACGGGTAGCCAAATGTCTCCCTGCGAGATGCGCGTGCTTACCCTGCGATTACACGCCGATGTCGGCACAAGTTTTTCGAGGTTAATGCGCGCGCTAACACTGCACGAAACCAGCGAAGGCAACCTCTCAAATCATCCAAACGCCGCACCAAGTTCGATGAAAGCGAACATTAATTAAAATCTTGGTGGGTATCGCGTACGTAGGGATATTTCGATTCGTTACCGACCTCAGGCGGAAATTCCGGATAACCGGCATGAATATAAGGAATGTCGGGCGGTAGAATGGGGTAATAGCTTTCCCGCCATATTGGAAACGGAAACGTCAAAATCTCAATCAGACCCGTAACGTGTCGTGCAGCTGTGCGCCCCAATCCGCGCCAAACGCCATAACCAGCCCCCGCGGAATTACCTTCTGTTTGGTTAACCTGGTTAACCGTTACAAAAAATTC
>QHOF01000560.1:0-460 GCA_003219335.1 Verrucomicrobiota bacterium
AGTTTGATGCGATATTGCCATTGACCGCCAGGACGTCGCACGGCACCGAGTTTATAAATGCCGCCCAGAGCAGCATCCGGCTGGCCGGTCGTGAGCTTGGTCCCCACGCCCCACACGTCGATCTTTGCTGCATTCTGTTTCATGTCCGCGATGATGTATTCATCCAGATCGCCTGAGCAGACGATCTTTGCACTGGTGAAACCAGCCTGATCAAGCATCCGCCGCGCTTCAATGCTCAAAGCCACTCGGTCGCCAGAATCCAGCCGCACCCCGATCATCTCGTGGCCTTGCTCCCGCAACTGACCAGCTACATCAATCGCGTGACGCACACCCTCGATTGAGTTGTAGGTGTCCACCAGGAAAATACAGTTGTTAGGCATCGCTCTGGCGTATTGCTCAAACGCCTCGCGCTCGTTCTCGAAAAACATGATCCAACTGTGCGCTTGCGTTCCGCTCACTT
>QHOF01000560.1:579-2011 GCA_003219335.1 Verrucomicrobiota bacterium
GTGGCGATGAGGCTTTCGAAATTGCAAATGTTCAGCAGGGCCGTCTCCAATAACTGGCATTGGGCGATGGGACCGCGAACACGGACTAGCGGTTCGTTCGGAAAGACAAGCGTACCTTCCGGAATTGCATCAATATCGCACCTCAGGCGCAGATTACGCAGATAATCCAGAAAGCCCGAATCAAAGAGCGGTTTGCCATCGTTGCCGCGCTGCGAGGCGAGATATGCAATTTCTGTTTCGGTAAATTGAAAACTGCGCAGGAAATCGATCGCCGTTGCCAGGCCGCAGGCGACCGTGAATTGTCCGCCAAACGGGTTCTCCCGAAAGGTCACGTGGAAGGCTGCCTCGTAATCGTTCACACCAGCTTTCCAGTAACCGCACGCCATCGTGACCTCGTAAAGATCAGTGGTTAGGGCGGAGAAATTATGAACGAGTGGCTCCATTATCAGACTCGCAATTTAAATGCCTGACGCGGTTTAGCGAGTTTCTGGGTAGCGCACGCGTCGCGCGGGTTGGTTTCGGCGTCACGCCGAAATAGTCTTCGCTAGAGTTTCGCCGGTGGTGGTTGGGAAGTCATAAGAAAAGTTCGCGATCGCGAGGACGCGCTCGCCAACACGCGAGACGCGTGCGCTCCCCCAGACAACCGCGGCCAACTCGCCTCACGTTTGTAATCTTAGAGGGATGAACGAAAAAAACGCCCAGCGTAGTTTTCCGTTTCTGCGAGTGTTTTGCGTTTTTGCGAATCAACGAGCGCGAAAGCAAACCGCGAAAGCGTGGCTTAACTGAAATCCGAGGCCCGTATTATTCGGTAGTAGGCCGGCGATATCTCGAAGATCTGTTCGAAACAATGAGCGCCTACGTCGATTCACTGAAGTTCGCCGGCGGCTCGTTCACGCTCATGCCCGAGGGAGCGGTGCGAGACATCATCCAGCTTTGTCATAAACACGATGTGCTCGTTTCCACCGGCGGTTTTATCGAGCGCGTCCTGGTGCAAGGCGGCGACGCTGTTCGCAAATACGTCGCCGAATGCAAGAGACTCGGCTTCGATACCATCGAGATCTCGGCCGGGTTTATTTCGATTCCAACGGACGATTGGCTCCGACTCATTGAGCTCGTGCGCAAGTCCGGACTGAAAGCGAAACCGGAAGTGAGCATTCAATTCGGCGCAGGCGGCGCAACCGCAGCCGCAGAGCTCAAAGCTGAAGGCACGCGAGATGCGAGCTGGGCGATCGCGCAGGCAAAACGATTTCTCGAAGCTGGCGCAGACATCATCATGATCGAGAGCGAAGGCATTACTGAAAACGTCGAGTCGTGGCGTACGGATGTTCCAGCAAGATTCATCGACCAAATCGGAATGGAGAAGCTAATGTTCGAAGCCGCTGATCCCGATGTGTTCGCGTGGTATATCAAAAATTATGGCGCAGAGGTGAAC
>QHOF01000561.1 GCA_003219335.1 Verrucomicrobiota bacterium
CAATTTCTAATTTTACTTCGCAGCGCATCCGATCACGCGCCATCTCATTTAGTTCAATCACAATATCGTCATTGCCGCCGACAATGAGCAACGTCGGCGCTTGCACTTTGGGCAGCGCGTCACCGGCGAGATCCGGGCGCCCGCCGCGCGATACCACAGCGCCGGCATCTTCTGGAATTTCCGCAGCAGCAACCAGCGCGGCGCCACCGCCGGTGCTCGAACCGAAGTAGCCAATGCGCAAGTCGCGCGTGCGCTCTTGTTGCTTTGCCCACTTGGTCGCGTGCACAAGTCGCTCTGCCAGCAAACCAATG
>QHOF01000139.1 GCA_003219335.1 Verrucomicrobiota bacterium
CGGCGTTATTCGGGTGATCTACTTCTCTGATTCTTTCAGCAGCTTGACCAACTGATCTTTCCACAGCGCCGCCACGGTGTGGCTGCCGTGGCCGCGGGTTTTATCGCTGAATGGAATCACGATAGCGCGGCCGTGCGGGACACGTTTGATCTCGCGCTCGAGGATGCCGAGTTCGGGTGGATTGATCAGGTCGTCGGCAGAATTGATTGCGAGAAGGGACGCGCGAATTTTTTCCAGATTTGGTCCGGGATCGTAATCGTGTGAAGCTTCGACCGCGTAGAGCACATCATTTGCATCGTCAACTTTGACGATTTGCTCCACGAATTTATCGAGAACTTCGTCCGTTTTTGCGAGCGTGGGTGCTTCCTTTTGGCGCAACACCGGATTACTGCTCATGAACCAAAGCATCTCGGCGGCCGTGCGCAAACTCGGCGGCTGTCCCGCGCCTGCGGGATATTCGCCATTATTCCAATCCGGATCATTGCGGATCGCATCGATGACGATGCGACGCCACGCGCGGTTGCGACCTGAAATCTGCGTAGGCAAACAAGCCAGCGGCATAAGCGCTTTCATGAAATCGGGATGCAACTCGCCCCACAGCCAGGTGTGCATCCCACCCATGGATGTTCCCATCACCAGTCGCGCGTGGTTGACGCCCAGCCCCTCTGTAAGGAGGCGGTACAGCGCTTCGACCATGTCGAGATAGCCGTAGCGCGGGAATTTCGCGTGCATCCCGTCGCTCGGCTTGCTCGACTTGCCATGGCCGATTCCGTCCGGCAACACGATGAAGAACTTTGTCGCATCGAGCGGCTGATCTTTCCCGAAAAGTTCGCCGGCAAATTCCGGGCGAATAAATTGCGCGCCGCTGCCGGTCGTCCCGTGCATGATGAGCACTGCATTCGTCGTTTTACCCTGCGCATCTTTCTCCGGTTTTCCCAGCGTCCGATAATGGATCCGCAGTTCCGGCAAAGTTTCGCCGGATTGAAACATGAAATCGTGAATGGTGAAGTCGCTTTCCGTCGGCGCCGGATAATCCGCAGCGCGCAAGACTGCAGCAGCGATCAACGATAGCAGAACCAAAAGTCGCTTTGGCATGGAGATCATGAAATGAACGCTATGCCATTTTCTCGCTGCGAGCACTCGCGTTCTGGTTGCGCGAAAACTTCTAGGTAGCGCGCGCATCTCGCGTGCTGGCGAGCGCATCCCGCGATCGCGAACTTTGCCTGGAATTTCAAGCCCGCTGCGTACAAAATCCAAAGAAAATCCGTTTCGGCGCGACACCGAAACCAGCACGCGGGACGCGCTTGCTACCCAATCCGGATCAGTTTGCGCAAACGCGCGGTCGCCACCGCGCGATTAATGCGGCCCGCTGCAACATTGAGCACAAGCTTTTCCCAGTTTGCGCTATCTGGCTTGGTCTCGATTCCGTTCAGTCGCAGAAACACGATCGCAGCGGCCATCGCGGTTCGCTTGTTGCCATCCACGAAGGGATGATTGCCGCAGAGATAAAACAAATAAGCGGCCGCGACTTCGATGATGTCTGCAAAAGGCGATTTCCCTCCAAAGGTGGATTGCGGCGCAAAAACAGCCGAAGCGAGCAATCCTTCATCCCGAATCCCGGGCGAACCACCGAAATTCTTCAGCGCTTGAGAATGAATCTCAAGGACAATTTCGACCGTAAGATGGACGCAATCGTCCGGCGTCGGCTTCACGCCAGTCTTTTCAGCGTGCGACGATAATCTTTCATTGTCTTTTTGATTGTCGCGCTGATCTCATCTCGGGCCGGCGCGTTGTTGCGCAGCGGCATCAAAATGATTGCGCCGCTGTCTGGGACGATCGTGGCGTCCACGCGATCTCCCACTTTCAAACGCGCCAGATCCATGAATGCGGCATCGAAAACGATTCCCTGCGAATTGCCGATCTTGGTGATCGTCTTGGTCACGATGTAATACTTTGTTTTACGTCACGATAATTGTCAATGTTGCCGCTGCCGTTCGGCTTGGATTCGTTTTAGCAGCTCGGTGTGAGTTCGTTCAAGGTCGTCGGCAAATTTCACAGTTGCTTGTAGAGCTTCGGGATATATCTCAAAACGTTTTCGCAATTTTTTGGTGGCCGGATCGTAAAAAAAGGAAATGTGCTGGTCGAGATTGGTACGATCAGTTCGTCGCTTAATTTTTGATAACGCGCCATGTGGCTCAGTCCCCAGCGGATGACTGATTCGTCGTTGCGCAGCGCGGTGAGCGTCTCCAAATCAAGAAACTGAATACCGCCGGCTTGCAGCATGGTGGCGAAGTCGCCCGGGCTGTAGTCGGTGATGAAAACAAACGGATGCAGCGGCGGCATCTCACCAGCATCGAGCGCATGTTGAAACTCTGCGGCTTCTCGTTCTTGTTCCGCCCGGTTCATTTTTCCGCTCTCGATTCCTTCGCGCAGCGTTCGCTCGATCGACGCCAGGATCCGGTCGCGCCGTTCTGCATCCTGCCGATGCTGCTGATAATTTCTAAGCCAGAACGCCGCATAAACGCCGACAAACACTAAAAATAATTCCGCCACCCAGCCGCCGACGTGCGATAACCGCGAGTGTTTTTCAGTTGTTTGGCTCATGGTTAGCGGGAAAAATTCATTCAATGAGGCAATCGTGGTCAGTCAATAATTTGATCGATTTCGTTGTGCGATCCATCCAAAGAGCGCAGGCCGACGATTCACCGTTTTATCACCTGAGATTTGATCGGGTGTTCCCCGACGACTTTTACGCGGCGATGCTGGAGGCGATGCCGGTTGCAGGTGGCTACCGGGCGCTGTCTGGCAAAGCTAAACGCAGAAACCGCACACCCGACGGACAGCCGACCCGCACAAAGATCGATCTGTTCCCGGAATACATCCGCCACTTGCCGCCGAAAAAACGCGCAGTCTGGGACTTCGCCGGCCGCGTCCTCTGTTCCAGAGAGCTGGGAAAAGTGTTCGTAAAGCAACTTGTACCCGGCTTAAAACGCCGGTTCGGAACCGATTTCGCGAAGGTGAGACTGTATCCGGTGCCAATCCTGACGCGCGACACTCCTGGTTACTACATCACCGCGCACTCGGACACCTTTTGGAAGGGCATCACAGTCCAGTTCTACCTGCCGCCTGACCATTCGACGCCGCACATCGGCACGATTTTCCATGGAGAATCGTCGAATGGCAGTAAGCCGAAAAAGGCGCAGCTGCTATTCGCGCCCGATACCGGTTACACATTTGCAGTTGCCGATAACACATGGCATTCAGTCGATCCGGTTGGGCCGGAGGTGAAGACGCGTGACAGCATTCTGCTCACTTATTTTGTCGATACGGGGCCCTGGCGGTTTCTGCGCAACCGCGGCCGACGACTTCAAAATTTTGCGCTCAGCGAGATGCGCGATCTCAAGCGCATGGCGCGCGCCTAGGCTTCATTTCGTGTCGCTGAAAAATTTGAGCACAGCCGCGGAGAATTCGTTAGGGCATTCCAGCTGCGGCATGTGGCCGCAGTTATCGATGATTCGGAGTCGAGAGTTGACGATCTCTCGATGAAACTGCTCGCCAAAACTGAGCGGGATGAGTTTATCTTCGCGGCCCCAGAGAACCAGCGTTGGTTGCTTGAGCGTCTGAAGTTTGTTATCGAGCGCATCATCGCCACGAATCATTGAGTCCAAGACTTGAGCGACCGTGTAGCTGTCGCCGGCGGTCACTCGCTCTTTAAACGCAGCATCGACATCTTGATAGAAGCGCTTGTCGTGAAATGCCAGCGGGCCGAGATAGCGAATATCATCGCGGCTAGCCACGCGCAGCGCGCGTAGGGCGCGAGAATCCATGGTTTTTGCCAGCGCTGCGTAGCCTGCCGCGTCGGAAAGGACAAGCCGCTCTACTCGCTCCGGATGCGCCAGGGCGTAAGCTGCCGCAACCCAGCCGCCTAACGAGTTGCCAACCAGCGATGCGCGCTCAATTTTCAGTTCGGTCAAAAAGCCGTCGAGAAAATCGACCAGCGTGCTGACACGATAATTGAGCAGCGGCTTATCGGAACGGCCAAAACCGATTTGATCCAGCGCGATGACGCGGAATCTCGCGGCCAGCGCCGGGATTACCGGGTCCCAAATCGTGACATTGTCGGCCAAGCCGTGGATCAAAATCACAGGAGCGCAGCTACCTGCTTCGACGTAGTGAATCTTTGCGCCATAGACCGTGACGAACTTGTCAATCTTCGGCGTGGCTGTCGTTTCTTCTTGCGCCGCGCATGGCGCGATCGCGAACAAGCCGATCAACAAAGCAAAGGGCAAAATCGACATTCCGCTCAATGAGGCAACCCCGAAAGCGTTCGGGGTTCCATGTTCGCGAGCGCATACGCAGCAACCGCGACGACGGCAGAATTTTCTGCCAATTCTTTCGGCACGATCTTATCCAGCGTATCAGCGGCAGTATGGTGATAATTGAAATAGAAACGGCTGTCTTGGATTGGACTAAAAGACGGCACGCCGGCTTTCTCCAGCGGCTCGATATCGGCGCCACAGTGCTCGACCAACTCGAGAATGCCTGCCCCTGATTCCTGCAAAACTGCTGCCACAGGCGCGAGCATTTTTTTCACTTCTGGTTTTCCTTTGATGTGAATGCCAATCGGATGGCCAGCGCCGCCATCCGTCTCCATCGCTGCGAAATGATTGTCTTTTCCGTGATCCTTTACGTATTGTTTTGAGCCGGCCGATCCGTTCTCTTCGTTCATCCACGCGATCACGCGAATCGTGCGCTTTGGTTGGAGATGAAGTTTGTGGATGAGATTCGCGGCTTCCATGGAAACCGCGACGCCTGCGCCGTCATCGATCGCGCCGGTGCCGAGGTCCCATGAGTCCAGGTGACCGGAAACGATGATCACCTGTTCGGAATGCTCGCTGCCTTTGATATCACCGATCACATTGTAGCTCTCTACATCGGGTAGTTGCTGCGGTGTGAGAACCAATTTCATTTTCACCGGCCCTTGTCGGACCAGATCGGCGATTAAATCCGCGTCTTCCGCCGTGACTGCGGCTGCTGGAATTTTAGGAGCATCACCTGCGTAATTTGTCTCTCCAGTGTGCGGCAATCGATAGTCAGCGCCGCCCACCGAACGAATCAAACACGCGACGGCGCCTTGTCGCGCGGCCGCACTGGGGCCATCGCTCCGATAAACAACCGCTTCGCCATACGCTTCGCCGCCGCGGCCTTCCGCGGCCATTTGTTTGTCGAAGGGATTATTGAATAGCACGATCTTGCCGGCGACTTTGTCGCGAGGCAGCGATTTCAGTTCATCGAAATTTCTAACAGCGATCACTTCGGCGGTGATCCCATCAGCTGGCGTCGCGACGCTTGCCCCGAGCGCACAAAGCACAATTTTCTGCGTAGTGTTCGCCGCCTGGCCGGGAAATTGGACGAGGGCTGCGGTCTCTTCGCCGCGCACCCAATGCGGCACCATCACCTTCTC
>QHOF01000562.1:0-547 GCA_003219335.1 Verrucomicrobiota bacterium
AGATCGAGCAAGAAGCCAAGCGGTGCGAGCGCGGCGATGGTTCGCCAAAATGCTTTTCTTGAAAACTGGAGATCAGGCCGGCAGACAAACCACCAGCTCAGCGCACCAAGTGGGATGATGAACAGCGCTAGGCTCCATGTGTATCCGAGCGGCGTCGGATTATCCGAGGTGGCTTGCAAAACCGCCGGGTGAATGATCGTGCGCAACGCGATCGCAGCGGGAACAACCAGCGCGGCTGCGATCGCGAAAACGACATAGAAAGCTCTGCGCTCTGGCATGCGCCCACAGCTTAAACAGAAAGTTTTAAGTTTTAAGATTTAAGTTTTAGGTTTGGCGGGCGCATCTTGCTTCTCTTAACAATTAACACTTAAAACGCCTGTGACCGCTCCCAAAGTCCTGATCGCCGATGCAATTTCGCTACGCGGAGTGGATGAGCTTTCGCGCGGTGACGCGCTCGACGTCACGATCAAGACCGGTCTGAGCGAGCGCGAGCTTGTCGAGCTGATCCCGCAATTCGCTGGTCTCGTGGTGCGCAGCCAGACCAAAG
>QHOF01000562.1:581-1129 GCA_003219335.1 Verrucomicrobiota bacterium
GGCGTGGGGGTGGACAATGTGGATGTTGAGACGGCCACGCGTCGCGGCATCGTCGTGTTGAACGCGCCGGGGGGAAATACGGTTTCCACTGCCGAACATGCCTTTTCATTGTTGCTCGCGGTGGCGCGCAAAATTCCCCAGGCTGACGCGAACGTTCGCAGTAAAAATTGGGACAAAAAACATTTTGAAGGTGTCGAGCTCTATAACAAAACGCTCGGCATTATTGGAATGGGTCGCATCGGGAGCGAGTTGAGTCGGCGCGCGATCGCGTTTGGCATGCGTGTGGTCGCCTACGATCCGTACCTTTCCGCGACACGCGCTCGCAGTCTGCAAGTCGAGTTGGTGGACGAGCTCGACGATTTGTTTGCAAGCGCTGATTTCATCTCCCTACACACGCCGCTTACCGCGGAGACGCGCCACCTTCTTGATGCGGCGCGTTTGCGAAAAACAAAACACGGTGTCCGCATCATCAACTGCGCTCGCGGCGGTTTGATCGATGAGGATGCGCTGGTTCAAGCGCTGCAAGATGGGTATATCGCGGGAGCGGC
>QHOF01000562.1:1176-2554 GCA_003219335.1 Verrucomicrobiota bacterium
CGCCCAACCTTGTTCTCACGCCGCATCTCGGCGCATCAACAGCAGAAGCGCAGGAGAGCGTCGGAATCGAGATTGCGCAATCCATCCGCGCGGTACTGCTCGACGGCACCATCCGCAACGCTGTGAACGTGCCAAGCCTCGATGCGAAAACGCTGGCGATCATCGGACCGCATCTACGGTTCGGGGAAAAGCTCGGTAAATTTTTATCGCAGCTCGCGCCGAAACGCGCTGACTCGCTCAACATCAATTACAGCGGCAAAGTCAACGAGGTGGATACGACTGCGATCACGCGCGCAGTTTTAAAAGGCTTTTTACAGATCGCCGGTGGCGGGGAGGTCAACGAAGTGAATGCGCCCGCATTCGCTGCGACGCTCGGCTTAAAAGTGAGCGAATCGCGGCTGAGCGCACCTGGTGATTACACGGACATGCTCGAGCTCTCCGCAATTGGCGAAGGAAAAATCGTTTCGGTCGGTGGCGCATTCTTCGGCGCCACGCCGCGAATTGTCAGCATCAACAGTCGGCCGGTCGAAGCTCGGCCGCATGGTGTCCTGTTGGTTTTGGAAAACACCGATCGTCCCGGTATGGTGGGTCGCATCGGTACGCTGCTCGGCGATTATGGCGTGAACATCGCCACGATGTCGCTCAGTCGGAATCAGGCCGGCGGCACGGCGCTCACCGTGCTGAATCTTGATACCGCGCCGAGTGAAGAGTTGCTGAGTGAGATTCGCGCCAGCGAAGACATCCACTCGGCGCAAGTGATCGAGTTGTAGGATAGGGACATCGCGCTGCGTTGTGCGAACGGCGCAGCGAGGTTGGCGCAACCGCGAGCTAGACTGGCACGTTGAAATTACACACATTTTGACAAGGATATTGCGCCCCGCGATCAGACAGAGCCCACTCTTCTTCTAACGATCGGAAAGATTCTGCCTCGGCTTGGTTAATCGCATGGCCGCATAAAACACGCGTCCCAGTAAATCTTTGCTGGATTGGCCTGCACTAGGCTAAGCTCGTGGGTTGTGAGATCGTTTAAGCTTCTCGATGCTTACATCGACGCCGCTCTAAAAACGGCGAGATTCGAAAAGATCGACCACGGCACAAGAGTCTATGCCGAGTTGCGCGATTTTCCCGGTGCTTGGGCTGATGGCAGAACGCGCAATGAGGCGATGCAGACGTTACGCCAGGTGCTCAAAGGGTGGATCGAACTTCAACTCGAACGCGGTGAACCGCTGCCACGATTGAAAGGCGTTCAAACACCTCAACTGGCTTCCGCCTAACGCGACCGGAGCCATTCGCATCGGGAAATTCTAGCCTGCTTTAGGATTTTTTTCAGGAGATCCACGGAAACATCACGGGAGTGCGGGTTTGGGATCTTCAATGG
>QHOF01000140.1:0-1643 GCA_003219335.1 Verrucomicrobiota bacterium
AATCCGGCTGAGAACTCTGTCGGTATTTGGAAAACGCGGTCCACGCCGTCTGCGAGCGTCGTGGTCATCCATGCGATTGCCTTTTCTGAAAAGAAAGTCTGGCCATCAAACTTTCCGCCGCTGGCAAGCATGGAATAAAATTTCGCGAGCGCCGATGCGCTCCCGATCCCGCCAAAGGAAACAATCGGGTGCGCGCGAATTGCAGGCTCATTCATCTTGCTGATTACATGCAGGCCGTACGGTGAGGTAAACGTTTTGCGCGCCAACGTGCCGGGCGTGACAAGATCGGCATAGAATTGCTCCGGCTCGGGTGGCTTTCCGCTTTTCGCCGCGTACATCGTCGCCACGCGCGAATTTTCCTTTTTCGGCAGACCGACGCAGAAATCGAGACCGAGCGGTCCCGTAAAATTTTCCTGCCAATAATCCGACAGCGTCTTTCCGGCGATTCGGCGAACGACCTCATCGAGGAGAAATCCGAACGTGCGCGCGTGATAACCGTGCGCGGTCCCGGGTACCCACAGTGGCTTTTGCGCCTCCAGCGCGCGAATCACGGCGTCGTAGTCGAGCACATCGACTCGCCGATCCAAAGCGCAAAGCCCCGCTTGATGCGAGAGCAACTGCGCAAGCGTGATGTTTTGTTTGCCTGCCTGCGCAAACTCAGGCCAGAACTCCGCCACGCGCTGGCTGATGTCGATCTTGTATTCCTGCAACGCGTGCAGAACGCATGCGCTGCCGATTCCCTTCGTGGCCGACCAGACCAAGACAAGCGTGTCAGCAGCCCACGGTTGTTCGCGATGCGCATCACGAAATCCACCGTAAAGATCAATGATTGGTTTTCCATTTTGCCAAACCGAGATCGCCGCGCCCAGCTCGCCGAACCTCTCGAAATTCTCCTGGAACAGCGGTTTCAACCGCTCAAGAAGCTGGCTGCTTTCTAGTTGCATTGACGGAATGGTAAACACAAGGAGCGGCCGTCTCTAGTCCGCCGTGTCAAAGAGCAGATTCAAAACCGCGCGCCTTGAGAGGCAGATCGAAGCTTTTTGGCGTTTTCCAAACTGGTCATTGTTTTTTACACTGAGGCTTGCGGTGACCGAGTTGCGCTTCTTCAATCCATATGCCGATATTCGCTTCACTGCGAATCGACTGCCGCAATGGCAGCAACAAGGCGCGCCTTATTTCGTTACGTTTCGACTCGCCGACGGTGTGCCTGAACACTTACGCACCCAATGGGAGTCTGAACGTGCGGCATGGTTGCGTGTTCATCCGCAACCGTGGAGCGCCGACGTGGAGCGCGAATATCATGAACAGTTTTCAGGCACGATCGAGCGTTGGCTCGATGCTGGCCACGGCTCATGCATTCTGCGACGATATGATTGCGCTAAGATCGTGGCTACGGCGCTGCGCTACTTCGATGGTAAACGGGCAGCCATCATTTCATCCGTAGTGATGCCGAGCCATGTGCATGCATTGTTCGTGCAAAATGCCGACTGGCCTCTGGAGAAGCTGCTGCGCAGTTGGAAAAGCTTCACTTCGCGCAAAATAAACTCGGTCCCGGGTCGCAAGGGGAGCCTATGGCAGCGGGACTATTTTGATCGACTAGTTCGCGATGAAAAGCATTTCGCAAATTGTGTGCGCTATATCCG
>QHOF01000140.1:1652-7398 GCA_003219335.1 Verrucomicrobiota bacterium
AACTCATTTGCAGACCGACGAATAACTTCTTTACGAAAGCGAGCTTGCTCGAAGCATTGAGTAATCAAGGAGGAGCGCCTTCCAATCCACCCTGTTGAATCGGCGGACTAGAGACCGCCGCTCCTTGCTTCAAAGCAAGAACTCTTCCAATTCTCCAACCCGCCGTTCGAATAACTGCAACGTGCTCTCGATCGGTGCGGACGTGGCCATGTCCACGCCGGCCAGTTTCAATGTCTCCAGCGGAAACTTCGAGCCGCCCGAGCGCAGGAAATTCAGATACGCCTCCACGCTTCCCGGCTCGCAGGAAAGCACCCGCTGCGAAAGCGCCACGGCAGCGGAAATTCCGGTCGCATATTTATAGACATAGAACGCGTGATAGAAGTGCGGAATCCGCAGGCATTCCAGATCCAGCTCCGGATCGAGGACGAAGTTTTCGGCAAAATAGGTTTCAAGCAGCTTGTGATATTCCGATTTGAAAACTTCGAGCGTCAGAGCGTCGCCGCTTTCCTCGATGGCGTGGATAATTTTTTCGAATTGAGCGAACATCGTCTGGCGAAAGAGCGTGCCGCGCAGGTCATCGATTTGTCGATTGATCACATAAGCGCGCATCTTCGGGTCGCGCGTTGTTTGCAGCAGATGATGGGTCAGCAGTTCTTCGTTAAACGTCGAGGCCACCTCCGCCAGAAAAATCGGGTACTCGTGATCCTGAAACAGCTGCGCATTCTGCGAGAACCAACTGTGCATGGAGTGGCCGGCCTCGTGCGCGAGCGTGTACACATCGGCGAAAACGTCCTCTTTGTAATTCATGAGGATGTACGGCGGCGCGCCATAGCTGCCGGATGAAAACGCGCCGCTGCGTTTGCCTTTGCTCTCGTAACGATCGCACCAGCGCGCGGAGCGCAAACCTTCCGTGAGGACATCCACATATTCCTCTCCGAGCGGAGCCAGCGCGGCCAAAACGGCTTTAACCGCTTGATCAAAGGTAAAACGCGTCTCGATTTCCGGGACCAGCGGAACGTACATATCGTCATGATGCAGTTCGCGCAGCCCCAGCGCGCGGCGACGCAGATCAAAATAGCGAAATAGCGGTTTTAGATTCCCGCGCACAGATTGGATCAAGCCGTCATACACTGCGACCGGCACGTCATCGGGAAACAGCGCCGCTTCGAGTGCAGACGAATAATGTCTGGCTCGCGCGTGAAACGCATCTGCCTTCACGGAATACGCCAGCGCCGCAGCAAGCGTGTACTGATGGTCCTGAAATTCTGCGTAGAACTGATGAAAAGCCCGCTCGCGCAATTCGGGATCGCGCTTCACCAAAAACGAACTGAACGAGCTTTGGGTTAGCGCTCTTTCGCGTCCGGTCTCATCGATCAACGTGCCGAATTTCATGTCCACATCGGTCAACTGCGAGAAAGCGTCGTCGTAGCCGCTGAGCGCGACGTTGCTGAGCGCGAGAAGACGTTCCTCCGGCACGGAAAGCACATGCAGCTTCAGCCGCCGGATTTTGTGCAACTTGATTCGCCAATCCTTTAACGCCGGATCCGCAATGAACTGCGCAAACTGTTCGTCATCGATCGCCAGTATTTCCGGGACAACAAACGCCGATGCCTCACCGATCCTGGTTATCAGATTCTGAACTTGTCCGATGCGCGTGAGGTATTCGTTGTTGGCGCTATCCTCGGCCAGTTGCAGCGACGCATAGTGATAGATGCGTTCCATTTTCAGCCCGAGCGACTTCTCGAACTCAAGAAGCGCTGCCAATGTCTGCGCCGATTCTCCCACTCTACCCTTCCACTGCTCAAGTCTCGGATAGGCGTGCTGAAGCCAGGCAAAATCCTCCTGCCATTTGCTCACGTCGGTGAAAAGATGAGAGAGGTCCCATTTATCGGACTCCGAAATGTCCGAGCGACTAGGAATTGCAGAAGACATTCGGAAAACGTCCAACGTTCAACGCCCAACGTCCAACGCCGAATTCAGATGCCGTCAGCGCTGGCAGAGTCTCGCTACAGCGGAATGGCGTGCAATCAATTTCAGTGCGCGCGCCGTCAGTCCGCGACCTGGCGCAATTTTGTGCCATGGCGAGGCACCGGAGGGATGCGGCAAGGGAATTACATCGAAGCGGCGCTCAGCGCGTTCCACTCGAAATTTACGGCCAATCACTTCCTCCAACTTTCCACAGTCGATGAACTGCATAATAGCCAGCCGCCCCACAGGAATGATGAGACGTGGCCGCAAGATTCGGATCTCATCGTCCATCCATGATGAGCAGTTGCGAATCTCATCCGGCGCCGGAACGCGATCCGTGCCGCTGGAATTTTTCCCGGGAAAACAACGGCATACCGCTGCGAAATAGATTTTCGATCTCACAGCGGCTTCATTCATCCCGCAGAATTCTTCGAACCAGCGGAAAAGCGTTTTACCCGCGGTGTGGGCAAACGGCCTTTGCAAAACTGGTTTACGCGGGCCTGGCGCCTGGCCAACGATCATGACATCGCTCACGATTGCGCCGCCGGACACAGGCGCCGATTGCATGCGCGGGCAACGACGACACTGCAGCAATTGCGCGACGTGGTGGTTTAGTAATTCCTGCCGATTTGGTCTAGCCATACGTCGATTCAAAAGCGGTGCTAGGACGCCCCGCACTCCAAAAGCACTTCGTGCGAAACGAGGCAAGCTGACGATTAATTTCGCGAAGCTTTGGGAGTGCGCACTGCTTGCCCGCCCGTGTGCGGGCGTCCTCGCGTCGCTTTTAACGCCGGAAAATCGAGAAAACCGACAGCAACAGGCTCAGCACGATGCTGAGAATGATGCAGGTAACGATGGGAAAATAAAATGCCGAATGCTCGCGCTCGATGCGAATGTCGCCCGGCAATCTGCCCAGCCATTTCGGTGCAAAACCAGTCCACATCAACAGGCCCACGACCGTGGTGATCACACCGATGATCACGATGAATTTGCCAATCTCGCGCATCGTTCAAAAAGTTGCGCGAACTGGGCGGAGGCACAAGCTTGAGAATAGATGCCAGTCCAATTTCGAGATTATTACGAGACGCTCGGTGTGCCGAAGACGGCCACAGATGACGAGATCCGCAGCGCGTTTCGCAAGCTGGCGCGCAAATATCATCCCGATGTAGCGAAAGACAAAAAGGCCGCCGAAGAAAAATTCAAGGAGATCAACGAAGCATACGAGGTGCTGGGTGACTCCGAAAAGCGCAAGAAATACGATCAGCTCGGAGCGGATTGGAACCGGCCCGGCGGATTTCAACCGCCACCCGGCTGGCAACAGTGGGAAGGACAGCAACCCGGCGGCGGATTTTACCAATGGGGAGGCGACGGTGGCCGCGTGCAGTTCGAATTCGGCGGCACCGGCTTCAGCGATTTCTTCGAAGCGTTCTTCGGGGGCGGTCGCGGCCGTTCCGCTTTCGGCGGATTCGGCGGACGTCAGGCCACAGCGGAGCGCGGGGCCGATGTCGAAGCCGACATCATGGTTACGCTGGAAGAAGCGCTGCAAGGATCGACCCGAACGGTCTCCCTGCGTCGGGCCGGCTCAAACAAAGTGGAGAATTACCAGGTTAAGATTCCGCGCGGCGTTCACGAAGGACAGCGAATCCGTTTGCGCGGTCAAGGTGAAGCGGGCGCCCGCGGCGGCAAAAGCGGCGATCTCTTTCTGCGCGTGCGTCTGGCGCGACATCCCGATTTTGCAGTTGAGGGCAGCGATCTGATTCATGAGGTGAAAATCGAACCGTGGCGTGCAGTCTTAGGCAGCGAATTGGTCGTGCCCGCTCTTGAAGGCAGCGTGCGCTTGAAAGTTCCGCCAGGCACACAGGGGGGACAGCGCTTTCGCCTGCGCGAGCGCGGTCTGCCGGGAGTTTCGGGAAAGCGCGGCGACCTCTACGTCGATGTGCAGATCAACGTGCCGAAGAAACTGACCGAACGCGAACGTGAGATCTGGAGCGAGCTGGCGAAACTGCACGGCGCGTGAATAACAAGGATGGGCGGTTTCCAATCCGCTCTTTTGGGGCGGCGGACTAGAGACCGCCGCTCCTTGACTCGACAGCGTGCCGGCAATTCGTGTAATTGATGTCTTATGAAAATTTCCGTTGGCTCGGATCACGCGGGTTTTCAGTACAAGGAGAAGGTGAAAGAACTACTGAGTTCGCTTGGGCACGAAGTGAAAGACTTCGGCACGTTCAGCGAAGAGCCGGTGGATTATCCGCTTTTTATTCGCCCCGCGGCGGAAGCAGTGGCGCGCGGCGAATGCGAACGCGGTATTGTCTTCGGCGGCTCGGGCAACGGTGAAGCGATGGTTGCGAACAAGGTGCATAGCGTGCGTTGCGCGCTTTGCTGGAGTGAAGAGTCGGCCCGGCTTTCGCGACAACACAATGACGCCAACGTGCTCTCAATTGGTCAGCGCCTCATTCCAAAAGATCTGGCGCTCAACATTGTGCGAATCTGGCTCGAAACCGGCTTCGACGGCGGCCGGCACGAGAGACGCGTGGCAATGCTAAACGCAATGTAAAGGTCAAACTCGAAATCCGAATATCGAAATCCGAAACGTATTCGGATTTTGCTTTGCTATTCGAATTTCGAATTTCGAATTTTTACAATTTAGAACAATCGATCCACGCAAACCGCTACCAAAAACACCGCGCTTACAAACGCGTTGCTCTGAAAAAACGCACGATGGATTCCAGCTAAATCCAGCTTCGTTGCGGTTTTGTGTTCGTAGAAAAGCATCGCCGCGACGACCGGCATCGACCAGTAATAGATCACACCAAGTTTCGCGGCGATCCCAAAACCAATCAGCGCCGCAAATGTGAGGAGATGCAGCAGCTGTGCGGCACGCAGGCTGCGTGTAACTCCCAGTTTGACTACCAGCGACCGAATCCCTTCGCGCCGGTCAAAATCATAATCCTGCGTCGCGTAAATCAGATCGAATCCTGCCACCCAGCAAATCACGCCTGCCGCGAGCACCAGTGGCGCAAGATCAATCCGTCCCGTTTGCGCGATCCAGGCGCCCACCGGAGCGACCGCCAGCGCAAGTCCGAGAAAAAAGTGCGTCGCGCTGGTAAACCGTTTCGTCACCGAGTAGAAAAAAACTACCGCGAGAGCCACAGGCGCCAGAATGAAGGTCAATCGATTGATTGCAGCCGCGACCACGACAAATCCGGCGGAACTCACAACCAGCAAGACTGACGCTGCAGATTTCGAAACCAGCAGGTGGCGAGACGCAGTCCGCGGATTGCGCTGGTCGAGAGACCAATCAACCAACCGATTGAAAAGCATTGCCGCCGTGCGCGCGAACACCATGCAGGCGACGACTAGGAATAGAATTCTCAACGACGGCCAACCATTCGCCGCTACAATCAGCGCGCCGAGAGCGAACGGCAGCGCAAAAATTGTGTGCGAAAAACGAATCAGCCGCAGAAAACGACCAACTGGCCCGTTTCCAACTCCTCGCATAAAACCGGAGGAAACTTTTACAGAAGACAACGAAGGAAACAAAGGTTCGAATTCAGTTTGAAGACCGTCTTCGTTGTCTTCGTTTTTTCCTTCTGTTAAAAATCGCGGTAAAACAAACCCTGCAGCTTTTCGCCGGCTCCCGAGACAATCGGCGTGCCGTGGGCAAAGAGCAGTCGCTCGGCTTTGTAATCCAAAAGTTTTCGCAACGACCGCCGCATTTCCTTTTGGTTTGAGCAATATTTCGCCGGCAGAAACGTGAACCCGTACGGTTCAAAATTAA
>QHOF01000149.1 GCA_003219335.1 Verrucomicrobiota bacterium
AGGGCATTTTGTTTTGGATCGCATAGATCAACTCCACGTATCCGAGCGCGCCTGGGGTCTGCTTAATCTGACCGGCCACCCCTTCGTTGCCTTTGCCGCCGATGCCCGTCGGCCAGTTCACTGACGTGTTCGTGCCGACTTTCCTTTTCCATTCAGGGCTAATCTTGCTCAAGTAATCGGTCCAGATATAAGTCGTCCCACTCCCGTCGGAGCGATGTACGACGATGATTTCCCGGTCCGGCAAATTCACGCCAGCATTGAGCGCAGTAATTTTTGGATCATTCCATTTGGTGATTTTGCCCAGGAAAATCCCAGCGATCGTATCCGCGTCGAGCTTTAATGCCGGATTACCGGCCAAATTGTAAGCGACCACGTCCGCGCCTGCGACGGTCGGGATATGGAAGATCTTTCCGGGTGCTTTGGCCAGATTGTCGTCGCTCATCGGGCCGTCCGATGCGCCGAAATCGACCGTTTGCGCCAGGATTTGTTTTTGCCCGCCGCCCGAACCGATTGATTGATAATTGAACCGCACCGAAGGATCGACCTTCGCGTATTCATCGAACCACCTCGAGTAAATCGGGTACGGAAAGGTCGCGCCCGCGCCATTGATCATCATTTGCGCCGATGCGCTCGCGCTTAGTCCCAGCGCTAGTACTAACCCAAGGATCTTCGGTTTTTGGAGTTTCGTCATGCAACGAAATTGCCGCACGCCGATTCAGCCGGTCAAAACCTTTACTGTTACGTTTGTGTGACAAAGGGAATGACGAAGCACGAATGACGAATGCCGATGAAGCCCGAATGCTCAAATGACGAAATTGCTTGAACATGAACGTTCGTCATTCGGATTTTGTCATTCCTTTGTCACTCGTCATTGCATCGGCAACAGCATCCGAATGATCGTACCTTTTCCAATCTTGCCTCCGCTACGACGTGGCGCTGTTACCTGGATTCACTCCACCTTCGTACCTACGTGCACATATGGGTGGCGAATTTGCTATCCCGCCTGCACCTGCGATCAAGCAAACGTCGCTTCAGCTTTCACCAATGTGACTTCGAAGACTCTTGCGAGTTGCTGTTTTTGAGCTGTGACTGACCGCCTCGGATCAAGTTTCCGTTCCAGCGTGAGCCCCGACTTCGGCTCAGTGAAACGCAGCAGCCGCGCGCCATCGGCGAGCTTCACTAGTTCGATCTCGATGTTGTTGCGATCTGCCACGCCTCCATTTTCGTCAGAACCCGTAAATTTGCAACAGCCGGTCGAGATTCTGCGGAGAAGCTTCCCCCGAATCGCTCATGCGCCTGATAAGCTGCTTGGTCGAAGTCGCCTTCGTTGAATTCTCTAACTTGCTCGGGCGGATTCTCCATAGCAACCGTCGCCGCCTCCAGAATTTCGTGATATAGCGTGACCGATAGTTCGTGCTGCGAGAGACCAGCGCGGATTAACAGATCGAAGTTTCGAGCGGTAATTCGTGTGCGCGCAACCGCGTCGCGTCCCATCGCATCAACTAGTGGCTCATTTGTGATTTCGAGGCGAACAATCGTGAAACCGCCCCGAAGTTGGAGGTTTTGAAATGCGCGGAGATCAATCATGCCGCAACAATGCTGGACTTCAATGAAGTCGTATATGGGCAAAAAATTGTGAATATTTACTGCCCAGCTAATTTGAACGCGCAGCCTTTCGATTCCGGTTTCGGTGTCGAGCTCAGCGCAACGATAATTCTTGTCGGCAATGTTAATGTCTCGGAGATCCGAGCAGCGGTTAAACGGCAGAAAAGTTAAGGCCGGATGCTGAGAGAACTAAGGAGCGAGTTCAGCGACTACCGCTGCGGGCATCGCACCTACAGGATAGATGCGGCCATCAATGCCCATGTCACCTACCTGCGCCTTATTTGAATACCGCCGAGCGCAACTACCGCCCAGTCTCAAATTCAAACGGTGGATATTTGCGTAGCTCCTCTTCAGTCTTTGGCAGATCACGGACAACGAATCCGCGCCCAATCGCGCACAGCTTTTCATCTTCTTTCAGCCCGCAATCTTTCTTCAGTCGTTTTGCCATCACGCCGCACGCGGTCGGCGAAATGTCGATCCCGATCCATTGTCGTTTTAATTTCTGCGCGGCGACGAGCGCTGTTCCACAACTGCAAATGCATCGAGCACAATGTCGTTTTCGTCGCTGCTGACTGCGACGATTCGTTCGAGCAAGGCGAGCGGTTTTTGTGTTGGGAAGCCTAGCCGCTCCCCGCTGCGCGTAATCCCGCGCAACATTCCGATGTCGTCCCACTAACTCTGCAGAGGCACGCCTTTGCTTTCATCTGGATATCGCTTCTGATATGGCATCCCTGATTTTGAATAGAGGAGCAGCCCTTGCTTATCGAGCTGTTCCATCTTTTCTTTCGTGTAGCGTCGATACTTCTTTATGCCTTTCCATTCGTAAAACGGATTGCCTTTTGCAGCGCCTCCGGGACCGGTTACATCAGCCTTGTTGTATCGACGATCGTTCCTTCTTCGACATATCGATACCAATTCTCAACCGTCGAGTCGCGAAGCGGATTGTAGATTGTGTTGAATACGTATTTGTCGCTTTTGGTGTAGAAAAAAAATCGAATCGTGGACGCGGCCGTAATGTTGCGCACCTTGCTTTGAGTCACTGTGTGCGTCCGAACGCTTCCACACGATCTCATTTTTGGAACCAGTTCTCGTCGAAAATCTGGTCGAGCATGACTTTCACGTAATGGCTGGCATGCCAGTCGCAGTGAAATAGTCAGAGATGTTTCGACTTCGCTCAACATGACAAAAGGGCAACGGATGACGCGGTGTCGATCACCGCGGAAGGCTTCGTCGCCATTTACCGCATTTTGGATAACGAACCGGAGCTGGCCAATAACGGAGCTTAACTGGACGAGAGAGGGCCCGGCCCCACAGGCAACACCACGCGAATGGTCGTGCCTTTGCCGAGTTCGCTCTCGGCTTCGACGCGGCCGCCGTGGAGCTGCGCGATATGTTTCACAATCGCCAGGCCGAGACCGGTTCCCCGAATATTTTTGGCGGTGCGCGCTTTGTCTGCGCGGTAGAAACGCTCGAAGACGCGCGGCAAATCTTCTTTGGCAATTCCTGTTCCGTTATCGCTGACGCTCAGCTCGATTTCGCCGTCGCGGCGCCGAGCCATCAGTCGAACCTCCCCGTGTTCACGCGAATATTTCACAGCGTTATCGAGCAAATTGTAGAGCGCTTCCTGTAGCCGCACCCGGTCAGCGCGAATCGTGGAGAACTCGGGCGGAACATCGACAATTACGTTGAGCTGTTTGTTTGCGAGCTTCTTTTCCCAATCGCGAATAACTTCCCTGAAGAAGCCCGACAAATCGACGTTACCCAATTGCAAATCGGGATTGGCTGATTCCAGTTGCGCAAGCGTAAGCAAATCTTCCGCGAGCAAGTCGAGTCGCTTCGAATGGCGCTCCATCACTCTGAGAATTCGCAAGAGTTCGTCGCGCGGCGTCTCCGGGCTGTCGAGCAAGGTCTCGATGTAGCCGCGCAAGATCGACAATGGCGTGCGCAATTCGTGCGAAACATTGGCCACGAAATCCCGCCTGACCTGATCCATCCTTTTGAGCTCGGTGATGTCGTGAAATAAAACCAGTGCTCCGGTGATCTCGCCTGCGTCGTTCCTTGTCACGACGGCGTCGAGCTCGATTTGTGAACCGTCCACAGTCAACTCGCTGCGAACTGGCCCACCACGATCGAAAGCATCTTCAATCACCCGATCGAGCGTAGCATCGCGGACAATCTCCAGCAGAGGTGTCCCTTCTGAAATTTCCGGCAGCGCGAAAAGTTTTCGAAACGTCTCGTTAGCCAAAATCACGTACCGGTTGGAATCGACTACCAGCAATGCGTCATGCATGGCAGAGAAAATGGTCTGCATCCCCGATTCGCGTTTTGCGATCTGCTTGTTGAGCTGCTTCAAATCCTGAAAAATCTTTTCCAGGCGTAAGCCGATACGTTGAGCCTGGGCGCCGCCGTCTATCAGAAATGTCCGCGGCCGCTCGCCGCGCGAGATTTGCGAGGCCATCTCTTCCACCTGCCGCCAGGGCGCGATCCATTTTCGCCACGCGATCAAGAGAACGGCGATTATCACCGCAACAATCGCGCAGCAGAGCAGCAGCCAGATCATTCCTGTTAATTTTCCCGCAACCGGTAACCGAAACCGCGCACAGTTTCGATGGCGTCACCGGCTTTGCCGAGTTTTTCGCGCAAGCGGCGCACGTGCGTGTCCACGGTGCGTGTGTCGATCACACTTTCGTAACCCCAAACCTCGTTCAGCAACCGATCGCGGTCCTGCACGCGGCCACGGCGTTGAATCAAGGTCTGCAGCAGTTTGAACTCCAGGCTGGTGAGATGCACCTGCTTACCGTTGACGCGAACTTCATGGCGAGAGGGATCGATCGCTATCGGCCCGGCCTTTAGGCTTTCCTCCGGTTTTTCGCCGCGCCGGAAAATTGCCCGAATCCGCAACACGATTTCGCGCGGGCTGAACGGCTTTGTGACGTAATCGTCGGCGCCGAATTCGAGGCCGACAATCCGATCAACCTCTTCCGCCTTTGCCGTTAACATCAGAATCGGAATCTGAGCCGTCGCCGTGTCGCTCTTCAAGATTTTGCAAACTTCGAGTCCCGACATTTTTGGCAACATTAGATCAAGAACGATGAAATCGGGTCTGTCTTCGCGCCCCTTTTGCAAACCGCTCGCACCGTCGGAGGCCGTTGAGACCCTGAAGCCCGCCTTGCGCAAATTCAGTGTAAGAAGATCCGCAACGTCGCTCTCGTCTTCGATGATCAGAATTTTCTTTCCAGAGCCGGTCTCCATTGAATAGCAATTCAACTCGCCCGCGCCTTAAATTCCAATCTTTCTGCACGAATTCACGGAATCGCTTCGGCTGCGATCGGAAAGTTTGCCGAATCGTCACGTTTTCGTCATACGCCTGTAACAATCGACTCCTAGCCTCCATCGCGTTTACCGAAAGCATCTCCTGCTATTGTAAGGCGGCGACGTCGATGAAAGCCGGCCGAGTGCACGCAACAGCGAGTATTGGGCTTTATTGTAATCGGTAACGATGCTGAGATAATCGTTGCGAACACGCGACAAATCTTGTTCGGCTTGAATCGTCTCAAGGACGACGCCGACTCCAAATTCTTTCCGCTCTTGGCCCAAGCGCAAAGCTTCTTCCGCTTCAGATAGCGATCGTTTTGCTGTCGCGATCTGGTCGGCGAGCGACTGCACGCGGGCCTGGCTAGTGACGACCTCGTTCCCAACTTGGTCAGCTAC
This sequence comes from Verrucomicrobiota bacterium, assembly GCA_003219335.1. Taxonomy (GTDB): domain Bacteria; phylum Verrucomicrobiota; class Verrucomicrobiia; order Chthoniobacterales; family UBA10450; genus Udaeobacter. Next base: position 5,317 of record QHOF01000149.1, read on the forward strand.
CTTCTCAGCAACCAGTGCGGCTCCGTGCAGGCGCGCCTGGTGCGCATGGATATTTCCGAAATCGAAAAGGCCGCCCGGGCCGATGCGCCAATTCAGTAGCGCCACGTAGTCCTCCGATTCACCGAAGTGTCCGGTTTCGCTATTCATTCCGCCGCCGAGCCCGCCGAAAAATGCCTGGCCACCAACGCTTGGAATGAGCGGACCATAAATCGAACCGTTCTTCGCATGCTGAGCCGCGCTGAGGAGCGCCGCACTTTGTTGTGTTTCGGGCCGCGCCGCCAAAGCCTGCGAAACAAGATCACCGAGCGACTC
>QHOF01000150.1 GCA_003219335.1 Verrucomicrobiota bacterium
GAAGAGAGATAACTGTAAGCGATAAAAGTGACCGTGGCCACGACGAGGCCTGCAGCAGTGGTCAGCAAACTCTTATAAACGCCGCTGGAAAGCTCAGTCACCGTCGCATAACCCCCGCTTGAAGCGATGGTCCCGAAGGCGTCGATCATTCCCGCGACCGTCCCCAGTAAACCGAGCAATGGAGTCAGGAACGCGATGGTTGCCAGCACGGGAAGAAACCGCTCCAGTTTCGGCACTTCGAGCTGCGCGGCTTCCTGCACGATGTCGCGCAATTCCGCGCGCGGCGCGTCGTGCCGGATAATCGCCGCATGGACCACCCGCGCGACCGGGCCCGGCGTGCCGGCGGATTCATGCAGCGCCTCGGCGAAATTGCGCCGGCGAATCAGATTCGATAGACCCTTCAAAAATTCGCCCACATGAATCGCCGCGCGATGAAAATAAAAGAGGCGCTCTGCAAAAACAGCTATCGCGATGATGCTGCAGCCCAGAATCGGCCACATCAACAATCCGCCCTTTTGGATGTAATCAATCACGCCGGTTTTTGTAACGCTCTTTCTCGGCTGTGGCAAGCCAGGATCGCGCGCGGCGCTTGCACCTATCGCGGTCGTTTCTCGCGAGCTTTGGGCGAAGGGGATGGACGGGTGGCAGCGGGGCTCGTGCGGCCGACTAATTTGCCGGATACATCGAAAACGGAATAACCGGTCTGCTTTCCTGATGAATCGTAGCTGTAAACGATTTTGTGCTGGAGCGCGCCGTCTGCTGCGCTTTGGGTTTCTCCCAGGATGCGGCCTGCGTCATCATACTTGTAGCGAGTCCTAAGCCGGATGCGGCCGTCGGGTCCGGAAATTTCTGCGCTGGAAAAACGTCCAGCGTCATCGAGTTCATAACGAATCGTCTCGCGAAGTTTTCCGTCTGGATCGGTGGTGGTCGCCACTGCCTTGTGCTGTGCGTTATCGAAATTGTAAGCCGTACGTGAACCATCGGGGTGCATCGAGACGGTGACTCGCACAGCGTCACTCGGAGCTTGCTCCGGAGACTGGCCGAATCCGATTGCGGCGTCGCAAATGAGAAGAGTAACAGGGATCGCCAGACTGAGCCGGGAAAATTTCATGATTTGAGGAGCTTACGGTTGAGGTGGCCGGGCGCAAATGAGGCAAAAATTTTTATTGACCGCCTGTCTTGGAGGTGGTTAAAGGTGGGGTCAGGTGGAGCAAAATGGACTACCGCTCCACGCGACGAATGGACGCCGATCCCCAACCCGAACGCTTCTATGCCGGAGACTTCCGGCATTCCATCGACGACAAGAATCGAATCACGATTCCCTCGCGCTGGCGACGCGATCGCCCCGAGGACTTCATTCTTTTGCCCGAGGCAACGCATCAATTTCTGCTGGTCATGTCGCCAAAGGAGTTTGCGAGAATGAGTTCGACCGCGGAGAACAGCCAGAACGTTTCGGCGCGTGATCGCCGGATTTTTCTGCGCCACCTGCATTCCCGCGCCCAGCACGCTTCCGCGGACCGGCAAGGCCGCCTGGTTTTGCCCGAAGAACTTTGCCGAAAGGTTGGATTGAAAGATGAAGTTGCACTCGTGGGCAACCGCGGCCGCTTTGAGATTTGGAATTTGCAACGTTGGAAGCGGGCGCACGAAGAGGAAACGGCCACTTACCAGCACGTGGCCAGTGTAATCGGATTATAAGCGGATGTTGCCCCAAAACGACACCGACACACTGCGATGCGAGCGCGTTGATTCGCCGACTGGCGAAGAGGAGGAGCATGCAGTGGAGGATTTTGCATATCACCGTCCGGTTTTGCAAAGAGAAGTGCTAGAGCTCCTCCAGCCAAAACCGGGTTCGCTCATTGTGGATGGAACATGCGGGGGCGGCGGCCATACCGAGGCGCTCCTGGAAAGCGGCGCGGATGTTCTGGCCCTGGATCAAGACCCCGATGCAGTGCAGCACGTGAGTAAGCGACTGGCGCATTTCGGGCGGCGCCTCATTGTGCGGCAGGGGAATTTCCGGCATGCAGCTTCCGTTCTCGACGAGCTTGGCATTCGCAGCATTGGCGGCGCGCTTCTGGACTTGGGTGTCTCTTCCCGGCAACTCGAAAATGCAGGGCGCGGGTTCAGCTTCGTGCGAAACGGTCCTCTCGACATGCGCATGGATCCGCGAACGACGCTGACTGCTGCTAAGATTGTAAACGAGTACGGCGAAGAGGAATTGACCCGCCTGTTTCGCGAACTGGGGGAAGAGCCTGCGGCGCGCCGAATTGCGAGCCTTATTGTGAAGATGCGCAAGACTGCGCCGATTCGCGAAACGCTGCCGCTGGCTCGGGCGATCGAAAAGCTGGTCGGCCGCCACGGACGCCAGCATCCGGCCACGCAGGTTTTCCAAGCGCTGCGGATGGAAGTGAACGATGAGCTGAGCGCACTTAAAGAAGGACTGCGCGTTTTAACTGCGCGACTCGCACCCGGCGGCCGCATCGCGGTGATCACTTTTCACTCACTGGAGGACCGGATCGTGAAGAATTTTTTCCGCGATCACAGCCGGGAATGGGTGGACAAACCCGAGTGGCCAGAGCCGCAGCGCAACCCCGATTACGACCTTACACTGGTTACGCCGAAACCGGCAGAGCCGAGCGAGGAGGAACAGCGTGCCAATCCGCGCTCCCGGAGCGCAAAGTTGCGCGCAGCCGAGAAGATTTAAATGCACCGTTCGCGTCAAAGAAAATGTAATGCGGTAAACGCGGCCTCGCTGGCGCGCTGGATTGTGATGACGGCGTTTCTGGCGCTGGCCGGATTGAGCTACGTTTATTTGACGCTGCAACTCTATCACATGGGCGAGCGCAGAAAGGCAATCGAGAACGAGCTGGCCGCGCTGCGAACGCAAAATGACATCGCCAGCGCGCAAATCGCTGCCTTGACGTCGCGCTCGGCGTTGCAACGCCGATTAAAAGAAGGCTACCTGAAAATGGTCCCGATTTCGGAAGCACGCATCGTGCGGCTGACGATTCCCGCGCGATCGGCAGACGACGACGTCATCCAACCCGTAGCCAACCCGCTGGCGCAACATGAATCTAAATAGCCCAAGCCGTTGTGCGCTGGTCTGTGCTGCTTTCATTGGGCTCTTCAGCGTCTTCTCATTTCGTTTGATTTATCTTCAAGCGATCAAGCACGACGAATACGCCGGGCTCGCCGCGGAAAAACACGTTTACAAACAAATTATTCACGCCGAGCGCGGCATGATTCTGGATACGAACAACGAGGTTCTGGCGCACAATGTTCCTGTGGAAACGGTGGTGGCCGACGCCACGCGCATTAACAACTGGCAAGCGACCGTTGACCTCGTAAGCAAAGAGTTGGACATCCCATCAGAGCAACTCGCGGAAAAATTAAGCAGCGATCGCCGCTACATCGTAGTCAAGCGGGAAGTGCCCGCCGCCCGGGCAAACGCGCTGTGCGAAAAACTTCGCGCTGCCAATTTGCGGGGAATTTATTTCGAGCACGACGCCACGCGCCTCTACCCAAATGGCTCGATGCTTTGCCACGTGATCGGGTTTACTGACTTCGATCACCACGGTATTCAGGGCGTGGAGGCCTCGATGGAGGAATATCTACATGGGCAGGACGGTTACCGTTTCATCGAGCATAATCGGGCTGGCCAGGAGATCGTGCCTTATCGCGGACAGGAGCGCGCACCGCGTGACGGTTACCAGGTGCATCTGACCGTCGATCTCGGTTTGCAGAGCATCGTCGAGGACGAAATCGACGCGGCGGTGAAGGAGTATTCTCCGCAAAAAGCCACCATTATTCTCATGCGCCCGCAGACGGGCGAAATCCTGGCGATGGCCAACCGGCCAGATTTTGATTTAAATCTCCGTTCCGACGCAAAGCCCGAACAAATGAAAAACCGGGCCATCATCGACATGATGGAACCGGGCTCGACTTTCAAGATTGTAGCCGCCGCTGCCGCTCTGAACGAGCGCAAAGTGCGACCGCAGTCGGAGCTCTTTTGTGAGAACGGCCTCTGGAATTTCGGCGGCGCCCCTCTCCACGATCACCGCGCTTTTTCGTATCTGAGTGTGCGCGACATTCTGATCAAGTCGAGCAATATCGGAGCAGCCAAACTTGCGCTCAGTGTGGGCGAAGAAAAGTTTTACGAATACATTCGGCGTTTTGGATTTGGCGAGCGTACGGGAATCGAGCTGCCAGGCGAAATCAATGGACTGATTCGGCCTCCGCAATCGTGGAGCAAAATCTCAATCACACGTATCCCGATGGGACACGAGGTTGGGGTCACGCTACTGCAGATGACGGCGGCAATGGCAACGATTGCCAACGACGGGAAGTTGATCATGCCGCGTGTCGTGAAATCGATCACCACATCGGACGGCAAAGTCATCAGCTTACTTTCACCGGGGGTTTCAGGTCATTTCTCGCGAAACCGCCAGAGAAATCGCGGACGCGCTGCGCGGCGTGGTGAGCGATCAGGGGACTGCCGCCGCGGCAGCAGTGCCCGGCTTTACCATTGCCGGAAAAACCGGAACCGCGCAGAAAGTTGATCCACGAGGCGGATATGAGCATGGAAAGTACGTCGTTTCTTTCGTTGGCTATCTGCCTGCCGAGCATCCTGAGTTTGTCGGCTTGGTGACGCTGGACGATGCGCACACGAAGGATCCGCACCTGAATTACGGCGGGCTTGTCGCCGGACCGATTTTTTCCCGCGTGGCAGAGAAAGCTGCCCGCTATCTTGATCTTGAGCCGCATGAGGAGATTCGCAAAGCGATTCCCGTACAGCGAGTCGAAAAACCGGCGCCGGCAGAGCGAGTCCGCAAGAATGCAGCCGAACGAATCGCCTTAACCAATGCCGCACGCCGTTGAAGACCTCGCTCCGGTCCGCCGCACCGAACCCGTCTCGGGGCGGAGACGTTAACGCCTCATGCAGCTCAAGACTCTTCTCGCCGCGACTCCAGTTCGCCAGATCATCGGGCCAGTTAATCGCCCGGTAGAAAACATCGCGTATGACTCGCGCCGCGTGCAAAGGAACAGCATGTTCGTGGCGTTGCGGGGCGAGAAGACGGATGGCCACCAGTTCATCGGACACGCCATCGAAAAAGGGGCTTCGGTAATCGTTGCCGAACGCGAGGAGAAAAATTCGCGCGTCACTTGTCTGGTTGTTGAGAACACACGGACGGCGCTTGCGGATTTTTCGGCGACGTTTTACGGGCACGCGGCGCGTAAATTAAAACTGGCAGGCGTCACCGGCACAAACGGCAAGACCACGACGGCCTTTCTCATTAAGCACATGTGCGAAAGCGCCGGCTTGCGTTGCGGCCTAGTTGGGACGGTGCGCTACGAGATCGGCGAACGGATTTTGCCTGCCATCCGCACCACGCCCGAATCGCTCGATTTACAAGAGCTGCTGGCTCAGATCGCCAATGCTGGTTGCAAAGCGGCGGCGATGGAAGTCTCGTCGCACGCGCTGGCGCAGGACCGCACACGCGGCCTCGAATGGGACGTCGCCGTCTTTACCAATCTTACTCAGGACCATCTCGATTTTCATCGCACAATGGAGAACTACTTCGACGCGAAGATGGAGCTCTTCACAGGGCTCGCGACCCAGGAACAAAAGCGGAAACCGGTGGCGATCGTGAATATCGACGACCGATATGGGCAGCAATTGCTCGACAAAATCGATAAACGCGTGGCGGTCGTGACTTACGGAATGGGATTGCGCGCGGATTTCCGCGCTTCAAATTATCGCGCTGAATTCACGGGGACGTCCTATCAGCTGGATGCTCGCGGCAAGAATTACCTCGTTCGGCTTCCGTTAATTGGGCGATTCAACGTGGCAAACTCCGTCGCCGCGCTGGCTGCGGCCAATGCTTTGGGAATTAACTTGCGAACCGCGGTGTTTAGTCTCGCCAAGTCACCGCAGGTGCCCGGGCGCCTCGAATTAGTCCCGGCCAAGCGGCAATTTCAAGTGTTCGTCGATTACGCGCACACACCGGACGCGCTCGGGAATGTTCTGAAAACTTTGCGAGAACTGGAGCCGCATCGGTTGATTGCCGTTTTTGGCTGCGGCGGCGAGCGCGACCGACAAAAACGTCCATTGATGGCGGAGATGGCCGATCGGCTCGCCGATTATTCCATCATCACTTCTGATAATCCGCGCAAGGAAGACCCGAACGCGATCGTCGCGGAGATCGAAAAAGGATTTCGCTCGAATCATTACGAAAAAATTGTCGATCGCACGAAGGCGATCAACCGCGCGGTTGCGCTCACCCGGCCTCGCGACATTGTGTTGATCGCAGGCAAGGGGCACGAAAATTATCAGGAGTTCGCAGATTACACAATCCCGTTCGATGACATCCAGGTCGCGCGCCGCGCGATCGAAGACCATCCCGTCGACTTTTAGCCATGAATCCGCTTATGCTTTCTCAAGTCGCACAGCTTGCTGGAGCTTCCCTCTCATCGGGCGAGGGGACTGTGGTGATCCAGAAGGTAAGCACAGATTCGCGTACGATTAAGCGCGGGGAATTATTTGTCGCGTTGCGCGGTGAAAATTTTCACGGCCACAATTTTGTTGAGTCCGCTGCGAAAGCCGGCGCAGCTGGAGCAATCGTCGATATCAACTGGAACGGAAATGTGCCGAAGAATTTCGTGCTTATCCGAGCGAAAGACACTTTACAAGCATATCATCAGCTCGCCGCCAATTACCGGCGATCGCTTACGCTAAAGGTGCTCGCCATCACGGGAAGCAACGGCAAGACGAGCACGAAAGATTTCGTCGCGTCGGTTCTCTCGCGGAAATTTTGCGTCACTAAGACGGAAGGTAATTTCAATAATCATGTTGGCCTGCCGCGCACGATTTTGGAAGCGACTTCCAAGGACGAAGTGGCCGTTTGGGAAATCGGGATGAATCATCCGGGCGAGATCGCTGCGCTCTCAAAGATCGCCGCGCCCGATGCGGCGATCATCACCAATATCGGCATCGCGCACATCGAGTTCATGGGTTCGCGTGAAGCAATCGCAAAAGAAAAGGGCGCGCTGGTGGAAGCGGTGGGCCCTGAAGGAACAGTGATTCTGAATGCCGACGATCCGTTCAGCGAAGAAATTGCCGCACACGCGCGCGCGAAAGTGATGCTTGCCGGAACGACCGGCGGAACCGTGCGGGCGATCGAAATTCGCCAGAGCGCCGATGGATCCGAGTTTACGATTCTGGAAGGAGCGCATCGTTGCCGTGCGCAGCTTCCAGTTCCCGGTTTGCACATGGTGCAGAACGCGTTGCTCGCTGTTGCTGCTGGCCGGGCGTTTGGATTGTCGATCGAAGAATGCGCCGCCGGTCTCGCGACTGCGCCGCTGACCAAAGCGCGTTTGCAGATTAGGGAAATCGCCGGCGTGCAATTTCTGGATGACAGCTACAACGCGAATCCGGATTCGATGAAAGCAGCGTTGCGAACCTTGGTCGAGCTCGACGCCGATGGGAAACGGATCGCTGTGCTCGGGGAAATGCGCGAATTGGGCGATGAATCGGAGCGCGGCCATCGCGAAGTAGGCGAAACCGCGGCGACGCTCGGCGTGGATCATCTGATCACGATCGGCGACACGGCAGAACTGATTGCGCAGTGCGCCCGCGCCGCCGGCTTGGAAAAAGTTTCCGCTGTCCAATCGACCGGCGAAGCTGCGGAGTTGTTAGGCGAAATCACGGCGCCGGGCGACCTCGTACTCATCAAGGGCAGTCGCCTCGCCCGGACGGAGGATGTGATCGAGCAGTTCGGTATTCATCATTCGCCTGCCACGCCGAAGCCCGGCGTAGGCGGGTCATTCGTCGCTTCCCCATGATGTACTACCTTCATCACCTCAGTAGGCACTTCATCGGATTCAACGTTTTCCTTTATGTCACCTTTCGAGCTATCGCCGCGGCGATCACCGCGTTCCTTGGCACGCTCATTTTTGGAAACTTTATCATTCGAAAACTGGTCGCGCTGAAACTGGGACAACCGATCCGTGGTGCGGCGGAAGTTCACCGTCTTGCCGAGCTTCATGGCGGCAAACAGGGCACGCCCACCATGGGCGGCGCCTTGGTTATCGGAGCCGTTTTTGTGTCGAGTCTTCTCTGGGCGCGTCCGGGCAACCGCTTCGTCTGGCTCGCCTTGTTTAGCATGCTCTATCTGGGTGCGCTGGGGTTCGCCGATGATTACCTTAAAGTGACGAAGAAGAAATCCGACGGGATCAGCGGCCGGATCAAACTGCTTTTTCAGATCGCGCTTGCTGCGATTGTCACAGCCTTTTTTCTCACCAGTCCGTTGCTGGAAGTGCAGGCGCGCTCCCTCTACGTGCCTTTCGTCAAGGCGCCCGTCATCGCCAACATGAGCTGGTTTACGTTCGTATTTTTTGCCCTAGTGATCGTCGGTACGTCGAACGCCGTTAATCTTACTGACGGCTTGGACGGCCTTGCGACCGGTTGCACAATCACGGTGGCGTTTGATTACGCATTGTTGGCTTACGCGGCCGGCAATTTCCGTATCGCGGAATATTTGCAGGTGCCGTTTTATTCTTTTGCCGGAGAGCTCACGGTGGTTTGCGCCGCGCTGGTTGGCGCGGGACTGGGTTTTCTTTGGTTCAACTGTTACCCGGCCAGAGTTTTCATGGGAGACACCGGATCGCTGGCGATCGGCGGGATGATGGGCGTAGTCGCCATCTGTTGTAAGCAGGAGCTGCTTTTGGTTGTGGTCGGCGGCGTTTTCGTGATCGAGGCCGTCTCAGTGATTTTGCAGGTCCTGAGCTTCAAACTGACGGGCAAACGCATTTTCGTCATGTCGCCGCTTCATCATCATTTCGAATTAAGCGGCTGGAAGGAGAGCACGGTGATCGTTCGCTTCTGGATTCTCTCGATCATCTTCGCTTTGCTTGGCTTGGCGACCCTGAAACTGAGATGAATAACGGGCGCTACAAAAATCAAAACGTCGCCGTGCTTGGCGCGGGCCTGAGTGGGAGCGCTGCGGCGCTGCTGCTTAGCTCCGAAGGCGCACAGGTCACGGTGCTCGACAGCGCCGAGGAGAAGGATTTGCTCAAATCAACCCTGGACAATCTGCGGGCGCACGGTGTCTGCATAGCTTGCGGAGCTGCCGCGGATCAAGATTCATCTGCGTATCAGTGGGCTGTATTGAGTCCGGGCATTGATCCGGCGTCTCCATTGGCACGCAATTTTTCCTCGCGCGGAATTGAAATAATCGGTGAACTCGAACTGGGCTGGCGCTCCTGCGAAATCCCGTTGATCGCCGTCACAGGCACCAACGGGAAAACCACAACGACCGAAATGCTGGCGCAGATGTTGAATGCCTGCGGCCAGCGAACGATCGCTTGCGGGAACATCGGCAAACCGCTTTCCGAAGTCGCGCGCGAAAAGCAGCGATTCGATGTGCTCACGGTGGAAGCGAGCTCTTTCCAACTGGAAGCGACCCGCGCTTTTCACCCCTCCATCAGCATCTGGCTCAATTTCGCTCCCGACCATCTCGATCGTTACCGATCTGTGGCTGAGTATCGCGCGGCGAAGCTGCGCGTTTTCGAAAATCAAACCGAATCGGATGTGGCAGTAGTAAACGCCATCGAGAAATTTCCCACGATTCGCCCGCGCAAGATCGCCTTTAGTGCTTACACAAATCAAGCCGACTTCCGCGTCTCGGAAGGCGCAATCGTTTATCACAACGAACCCGTCATGCGGCTGGCGGACATTAAACTGCGCGGACTGCATAACATCGAGAATTTAATGGCGGCGCTTGCCGCCGGCATGGTGCGCGCGTTGTCGTTTCAGGAGATGGCGCCGTCGTTGTGCGCGTATGAGCCGCGTGCGCACCGGTGCGAATTTGTGCGCGAGGTAGGTGGCGTCGAATACGTCAACGACTCTAAAGCGACGAACCTCGACGCGATGGAGAAAGCGCTGCGCGCGCAAAACAAACCGGTGATCCTGATCGCCGGCGGCAAGGATAAAGGTTTCAATTTCGATCCACTGCGATCCATCGTGAAGGAAAAGGTCCGATCGGCGATTTTGCTCGGCGAACTGGCTGAGAGCATCCGGCCCGCGCGGTCCTATGCGAAATCGCAAACTCGCTCGCGAACGCGGTCGAACGCTCGCATGCCAACGCAAGGCCAGGAGACGTGGTGCTGTTCTCTCCCGGCACATCGTCGTTCGACATGTTCAAAAGCTACGCCGACCGCGGTGATCAATTTCGCGCGCTCGTGCAGGCCCTGCCCGCAGCTTCGCGCCGCGATGCGGGCACAGCCCCGCCCCAAACAGACCGATGAAAATCCCGCAACTCTTCAAGTCGAAGAAACTCCTGGCAGCGACTGCGCGGCGCGCGTCGGCTGCACCTGCCGGAATGGAGTTTGAAGGGATCCCGGCACCAAACATGAAGTTGTCGCGGGCATTGCTAATCGTTTTGCTTTTACACGTCGTTGCCGTGTCGGGGATCATCGCGTTCAACGCGATCAAGACGCGGGAGAGTTCCTTTGTGCCGGCAACGCCAGCGGCGGATACGGAAGAACACAAGCCGACTGACACCGCGGGAACGGCAAGTCATCCTGACGCTGCAAAGCCGCGGAGCGCAGCATCACAAAAAGAGAATGCGTCGCGCACTGAAGTGAAACCTGCACATTCTCCTTCGAGGAATGAACATGCGAAGACGCCTCTTTCTTCTTCCGGCAAAACCTACGTCGTGAAAAAGGGCGATAATCCTGTCACGATCGCAAAGAAGCTGAAAGTCTCTTACGACGATTTGATTGCGCTGAATCATATTGAAGACTCGCGCAAATTGCAGATCGGGCAAAAGCTTTTGATTCCGAAGACAACGAACCTGAAAACAACGGAGACGAAAAAGAGCAAGAAATGAAATGCGCGCTGGAAACGCTGAGCTGTCATGTTGAGCGAAGCGAAACATCTCTGGTTTTGGGTTGAGGCGCCGCCGAAGAAGCGATCAGAGATTCTTCTCCCGCGACTGCGGGATCAGAATGACAAAGCGGGACTCTCGGCAACACCAAACAATATCAGACTGGAAGCCGTGCCATCATTTAACCATGCATCGTAAGAGCGCCTACATCCTTTTTCTCGCAGTGCTGGGACTGCTTGTGATCGGCATCGTAATGCTTTTCAGCACCAGCGCGTACGCGCGCGACAGTCATGGCGACGTTTATTTTTTCATCAAACGCCAGGCAACGTGGGTAGGGATTGGACTTGTGCTCTGCATCTTTGCCGCGCTGATGGATTATCATTTTTGGCAGCGGACGTGGTGGCTTTGGTTCGCGCTAGCGCTGGGTGTTCTGGTGCTTTGCTACGTTCCGCACATCGGTATGCGCATCAACGGATCGCGGCGGTGGATCGGCCGGGGCTCGCTTACCTTTCAGCCATCGGAAGTGGGAAAGCTTGCCGCAATCTTTTTTCTCGCGGCCTGGTTTGCGCGGCGTGAAAAACCGAATGGCAACATTTTTTCTGGATTCATTCTTCCGCTTGCGATCATCAGTCTGCCGGCTGCGCTTGTGCTGGGCGAAGTCGATCTGGGAACCACGGCTTTGATCGGAACAACGGCGTTTGTGGTGATGTTCGTCGCCGGCACGAATTTGATATGGCTCGGGGGCGTAGCGTTGGCGGGGCTGAGCGCTCTTCTGATCATCGCCACTCAAATCTCCGAGCGCATGGGGCGGCTTTCTGCTTTTCTTCACCCGCAAAATTACAAGGAGGATGCCGGCTTGCAGCAGATGCAGGCTTTGATTGCCTGGGGCAGCGGCGGAATGGACGGGCTTGGCCTAGGCAATGGCCGGCAGAAGATGCTTTATCTGCCGTATGCGCACACGGATTTTATTTTTCCCATCATCGGTGAAGAGCTTGGTCTGCGATTTAGTCTGCTGGTGGTTTTTTTA
>QHOF01000186.1 GCA_003219335.1 Verrucomicrobiota bacterium
GATCGGTCCAGCCAACGATCTTTACCGGGTGACCATCTGTCGCCGCTTCAATGGCCGGCCGGAGATTATCAGCGCGGCCAATTGTCACCGTAAGATGAACCCCAAGATCCGCGAGCAGCCGCACCAGCTCCGGCGCGCCCCGCGTGGCAGCATTGATCATATACAAAACACGGGGCTTGGAATTGCTGGGAGTCGATTGTCGATCTTGGACGAAATCAGAAAATTTTGGGCTGACAGGAAATCCGAATACCTTGATTTTATCCGGCGCGACTCCTGCTGCCCGCAAGACGGAGGCACTTTGTTCGTTCGCAACGAGGAAGTAATCGGCGGCGCTGCGGTACCAGGATGCGTTGATGGTGATTGAGTCGGTAACGACCACTACGCATTTACACTGTCTGTCCGGGCCCAAAATTTCCTGGAGCACGTTCGGATACGCTGGAAAAGAGCAAACGACGACGTCGGGGAGGAAGCGCTCGAGTAACGGCGCGAAATGGTCTTTGAGCCTAACGAGTCGCTGGAATTCCTTATCGTAATCCTTTTTTCGATCCAGCCAGCGATAAACGACCCCCCACGCGTGCGGCGCGGAATTCACCAGCGCGAGATAGCCACGGCGTACGAGTTCGTTGAGCGGTCCGTACGCTTCGGCAAATAGATCGCGCAATTCCACCTCGCTTTGGTCTGGCGCGACGCGAGCCAGCCCTTCGCGAACTCCACGCGCGGCGCTGTTGTGACCCTCTCCAAAACTGGCGGTGAGGATCAGCATTCTTTTTTTCACAGTCTGTTAAAGAGAGGCGTTCTGGAGTTTTTCAACAGTCGCTCATCGAAGCGGGCAAAGCGGGCGCAAGTCTATTGGCGAAAGTCCCGCGACTGCGGGAGAGTTTAATGGATATTTGTGCGAGGCAAAGTAAACTCTGCTCGAGATGAAGTATCTCGGATTCATCTGGCGCGTTTTGCGCCGGTTGGTTTGGGAAACGGCCACCGATAACACCACCGGCCTGGCTGCGCAGATGGCGTATCTGCTTCTATTCGCGCTGGCTCCCGGCTCGCTGTTTCTCTGGCATCTGCTGGGTCTTTTCGGCACCGATCCGAGCAAGTTGCATCGCATGTTTGTTCTGTTGAAAAGTTTCATGCCGCCCGACCAGAAAGTGCAAGACATTCTGGATTCTGCGATGGCCAATGTGGTGGTGACCGGCTCGAGCGGCCTGCTGGCCAACGCAGGCATCATTCTCGGAATCTATTTCGGCACGGTCTTCATTGCGACGATTTCACGGGCCCTGAGTCATACCTACGGAATGCGGGAAGATCCCCATTGGTGGTCGAAATATATCATCTCATTTTTCATGCTCTTCTGGTTTGGAATCGTGATCGTCTTTTGTTTCAACGCCGTTGTGTTCGGCGAAAAGCTGGCCGGGATCGCAGAGGTAAATTTTCAACTCGCCTTCCCGCTCCAGGCTTGGATCGTAACATTGAATCTGCCATTGACGGCGGTTGCGCTGGTTCTTCTGGCGCTCGCGCTTTATCTTTTTACACCGGAAAATTATTTGACCGTTCGTCAGGCGTTGCCGGGCGCGATTTTCTTTGCCGCCGGCTGGGTCATCGCGACAAAACTCTTTCAGCTCTATGTCACAAGATATGACCGCTACAACCCAACATATCTCGCGCTGGCGTCCATTGTCTTGCTGCTCACCTGGATGTATCTGACTTGTCTGCTGCTGCTGCTGGGAGGCAAATTGAACGCCATTCTTCGCCGCGAACGCGAAAGAATGCGCCGCGCTGCGCCGCTCGCGCCCGCGCCCGCGCCTGCGGCAGCGAGTTAAAGACTTACAAGGTTACAACGTTAAAAGGATTGGCTTTTGTAACTTTTGTAACTTTGTAACTTTTTAACTGTTTAACCACTCGTTGTGGTTGATCGCGTCGCGCGCTCTGTTACGCTCCGCGCAGTGGTGCGCTTTCGCATTTGGCTCGCAATTGCGCTCGCGGTCGGCGCAATCATCACGAGTCTCCTTCGCGGGCAGGTCGGTGAAGAACAAAAAAGCCGCCGCGATCAATCCGATGAAACCGAGGCACGTGCTCCGTCCTCGCCGAAACCACACAAGTCGCCGAGCCCGGCTGGCAAAACAAAAACCACAGCTCACAAATCAGCGACAAAAAAGCGAGCTTCTCCGACGGAGAAAGCGACGACGGCGATCCCGAAAGCAAAACTAGCAAGCGAAGAGTCAAAAAAAGACGAGGAGGGTGCGACGCCGGCGCCAACTCCACGCGAGACGCCCGAGCCGAGTGCTTCGCCAAAATCAAAACGCCACCACACGCCCACGCCCAAACCGAAAGGTGCGAAGAAGAAATCCCACGAGAAAGAAACTGCACGCAAAACCAGGAAAACCGCGAAATCCAAACTTGCGCGCGAAGAAGAGGAAACACCAAAGCCAGCAAAAACGCCGGCGTCGCGGATAGAAGAAGCGCGCGGCACGGCATCCGAAGCCGCAACACCTCCGCCGCCGCGCGCAGTTGCCGTCGCGACGCCGACCCCCGCGCCACATCCAAAGACTGGGCGCGCCGTCACCGCGGGAGAGCAAGCTCAGGTTGTGATTGAAAAATCGGGCGTCGAGGAGGATCAAGGTTTCGAGCCGCCGCCACCACCACCACCGCGTCGGTTCCTTTTTTGGTCGTGGAATTCTCCAACCAGCTACCGTTATCTCACGCGATCAGTCATCGAAGCCATCCGGCGCGCGCCGGTAAAACGGCGTCGCTGGCAGTTTATTGTCGTGCACAACAGCGGCACCCGGCAGGGAAACGCGCGCGTTTTTGATTATTATCATCGGCATGTCCGCCGAATGCAGAATGGGCTTGCGTATCATTTCGTGATCGGCAACGGAACTTCCACGGGCAACGGCCAGATTGAAGTGGGCGATCGCTGGCGGCGCCAGATCAACGGCGGCCACGTGCACAGCGATTATTTGAACAACATTTCGCTGGGCATTTGTCTGGTAGGCGATTTTAATCGCGACCAGCCGACGCGCGCGCAACTTGATGCGTGCGAAGAACTCATTCGATACCTGCGAGAACGTTGCGGCAAGACCGACAGAGGCGCCATTCCTGTGAAGCCACACAGAGAAATGAATCCGCCACGCTGGCCGACGGATTGCCCGGGAGACGTTTTCCCCTATTCGTGGTTTCGCAGGTTTTAACAATGGGCTTACGGCTTTAGTTGATACGGATTCTCCCAAAGAGGGCCGGTCGCCCTTGAGCGTGCGATTCTCTTAAAAAGATGACGAACGCCTTACGCGAAGGGATTGTCCGGTTCTGCGCGCGGTTGATTATAATCATGCTGTGCCTCGCGACAGGCGCGTTTTCGGCCGCGGCGCAGGAACCTGCGCGGACGCAGCAGGGAGTTATCACGACGTTCGCGCCGATTGTCGAGAAGGTCGCGCCGAGCGTGGTCACAGTGTTTACTACTCAAACGGTGTCGCGTGGGCTGACATTATTTCCGTTTGGCGACGACACGCTGCGGCAGTTTTTCGGCGGACAATCTCCGCAGAGGCAAGGCAAACAGACGCTGCAAGGTCTCGGGTCGGGCGTGATTGTCAGCCCGGATGGATACATTCTCACCGCTAACCACGTCGTTTCGGGCGCAGATGAAATCATGGTGGGGCTAGGCACGGAACTCCGCAAATACAAGGCGAAGAAAGTCGGCACCGATCCGGGCACGGACGTGGCGTTATTGAAAATCGAGGAGAAAAATTTGCCCGCGATCACGTTTGCCGACAGCGATAACGCGCGCGGGGGCGATATTGTGCTGGCGATAGGAGATCCATTTGGCCTTCGGCAAACGGTCACGATGGGAATCATCAGCGCCGTGGGCCGCGGCGGCATCGGCATCGTTGATTACGAAAATTTCATCCAGACCGACGCGGCCATAAACATGGGCAACTCCGGCGGGGCGTTGGTCGATACCGAGGGCCGGTTGTTAGGCATTAACACGGCGATTTTCAGCCGAAGCGGTGGCAACCAGGGCGTTGGCTTTGCGATCCCTGCCAATCTTGCGCGTGACGTGATGCAGAGCTTGCGCGAAAAAGGCCGCGTTGTGCGCGGCTACATCGGAGCTTCCGTGCAAACGCTCACGCCTGAGCTGGCTGATGCGATGAAGTTCAAAGGGCAACCAACCGGCGCGCTCGTGGGCGAGGTCACGCCAAAAAGCCCTTCGGAGAAAGCAGGGATGAAGACCGGTGATGTGATTACTTCCGCCAACGGGAAGAAAATCAGTGACGCGCGCGAGTTGCGTTTGATGATTGGCTCAATGGCACCCGGGACAAAGGTACAAATCGCGGTTAATCGCGATGGCCAGAGCAAAATCATCAATGTCGAGCTTGCCGAAATGCCTGCGGGTGAAGCGGAGGAGGGGGCTGAGACGACTCCTGAAGAAAGCGCTCAACCTGAAAAGGCTACCGTGTTCGGCGGTGTCGCGGTCGCGGATATCACCGATGACATTCGTACTGCGCTTAATCTTTCAAAGGACGTCAAAGGCGCTGTGATTGCGGAAATCGACGCCGATTCGCCCGCCGGAAAAGCTGGGCTGCGCGAAGGCGACGTGATCCAGGAAGTGAACAAGCAGCCTGTCAAAAACGCGAAAGACCTGGTGGCCATCAGCAAAAAACTAAAGCCTAACGAAAAGATTCTGATACGCGTCTGGAGCCAGGGCCGCAGCGGCTTCGTGGCGCTGGAACCCAAGTGAGATTCTCCATCCTGCTGTAGTGTCCGTTGTCCCCAGCGGACTGTCGCCCCTGATGCGCTGAGGACAGCGCACTCTACAACATCAAATGTCCAACAGCACCCTCGCTCTCCAGCCGCCGTCCTCTTTCTCGACGGAGAAATCGTGAAGCGTGACCGCCTTCACGTCGGCACGCTGATGATGCCGCGCCGCGTCCAAGGGCTCGCCGGTCGCCGCCGCTGTCAAAAAATATTTTCCTTCTTTTTTATCGATCTGCGCATCGCGGACGCGCAACAAAAGCCGCTCGGCATCCTTGAAATAAATAAGCTCCTGTAAAAAGTCGAAGAGCAACATGTCGATTTTCTCGTTTGACAGTTCGATGTGTCGCGTCTCGCGCGGCTCGATGGCGTCGAGATTGTCGATCATTACGTTCATCGTCGCGTCAGCCGCGTCGCTGAACAATTCCGGCAGATCGCGCCCGGTCACTTCAAACGTGATGTCGGCGGTGGCGATTTCCTCGAGGAATTTATAAGGCATGTGCAGAGAATGACGAAATCCGAATGACGAATGTCGAATCAAATCCGAA
>QHOF01000019.1 GCA_003219335.1 Verrucomicrobiota bacterium
AAGCGTATCGCGAAACGTTGCGAAATTTCCGCACTGGCAAAATCGACATCCTCGTCGGCACACAAATGATCGCGAAAGGTCTGCACTTTCCGAACGTGACGCTCGTCGGCATCATCAACGCCGATCTCGCTCTGCATCTCCCAGATTTCCGCGCAGGCGAACGCACGTTTCAGCTTCTCACGCAAGTCGCCGGACGCGCCGGGCGCGGCGAAACGCCGGGAGAAGTTTTTGTGCAGACTTACACGCCATTCAGTCCGTCGATTCAGTTTGCGCGGCACCACGATTTCGCCGGCTATTTCCAACAGGAACTCGAATTCCGCGAACGCTGCGATTTTCCGCCGTTCAAACACGCCATCTTGATCACGGTGCGTTCGGCTCACGAAGGCCGCGCAAAACTTTCAGCCGAAACATTAAAGCGCCGATTGAGAGAAGCGCTGGCCTACTCCACCGAAGCTCCCAAGCCCGAAGCCTACTCCGCCGCTCCCACTCGCCGAAAGCCTTTAGGGCTGCGAAGCTTGGCAGCGGCTGCGAAGGCTGGACCCGAAGAATTCATTCTGGGCGATGCAACGCCCGCGCCGCTGGAAAAACTACAAGGCCAATTCCGTTTTCACATCTTGATCCGCGGCGAAGCCATCATGCGCCTGAGCCGGCTCGTCCGCGAAACGCTCGACAAACTGCCGTTCCCCGAAGACGTCACCGTAACAGTCGATGTCGATCCTTATCAGTTGCTCTAATGCTGGGGAGAAGCAATGAATGCGGTGATCTCGCCGGCGCATGCGCCAGGCGCAGCGCTAGGTGAATCCAAGCTCATGTAAATCTCTTGATCGGGTTTCTTTAAAGGAAGCCACCGGCATCCCTGAGAGCGAAACAAATCCGCCTTTGAGCTCTAAGCAGACTTCCGAGGATGGAGTAAGCATCGCCCATCGGGCTTTCTTGCGTCGGCCTTTATGTTTATCAGCCTGCGCCCTAAGCCAGCGTTTCACGAAAAGGCTTTGATCCCGTTGCGCATTGGCCCGCAGCCAAGGCCCCTGATGAATCCATATCTTTGCTGTGGGGTCCAATAGCGACTTCTCCATCCACGACCAAGAACAGCCGCGCTTCTCCTTTCCTCTAAGCAACTCACCTACGCGCGGCACCAGAACTGCCAATGCAAATCGATTTGCCTGCTGAGTAGTACTGAGCTCGATATGCGGATCTACTGTTGTGGAACAACGAAATGGTTTCAGCACGGCATTTCAGTTTCACACACGCTCGGAAGCAATTCGCTTTCCGCTTACCGCGTTCGCGATGATGAGCCGCTATATCCGCTTCGCGGGCGACGCGGCGAATGATTCGCTCGTATCCAGGGCTGGGTAGCTGGGACAAATCGCCCGTTAGCTGCCATATGCGACCCGAAACATGAACAAAGCGACTCATCGATGAGCGTGTCTTTGTCCTACCGGTTTTCGGCCTGTGGCAATATGCGCCCGTATTCCGACGTTTTGCCGCGCATCTCGAAGTAATGGTACGCTTCGAGAGCAACTCCGCTGATGGCGCGCTCGGCGGCTTTCTCGTCGCGGTCGTAAGCGGTCATCACACTTATCGCAAACGGTCGATTGTGTGCAAAAACGATGCCTGTATCGTTTCGCACGCCGTCGAGACTTCCGGGCTTATCGGCAAGTTCGACGTCCGCCGGCAATTCGTATGACAGATAGCTGTCCTTTTTCAAAGTCTTCAATTGCTTGATGAGCTCGTCGGTGAGTTCCTTGTTCAACGCTTTGCCTTTGTAGATCATTTCGAAGAGCCGGACCATTTCCTGCGGCGTGGAGACGTTCTCATCGCCGCGTCGAGCCGCTGCGACGTCAATCATTTTTCGGCGCAGCATTGTTTTCGTTAGGCCAAGGCTCCGCATAGTCGCGTTCACGTTCTGCATTCCAACGCGATCAATCAGAACATTCGTCGCCGCATTGTCGCTCACCGCAACCATGAATTGAGCCAGGTCGCGGTTGGTAACCCGCGTCACTCCGGGAGTAAGGCCCGCCATGATCTGGCTGTCTTCGAACAGATCTTTGGGATCGAAGATGTAAATATCGTCCAACTTGGCTTTCCCTTTGACTCCTGCACGCACTTCCTGATCCTGCCGATATAATTCCAGCAGGATCGCGATTTTGATTGAGCTGGCGGTGGGAAAAAAGCGATCCGCATTGCGCAAAAGAATCCGGCCATCGGTGAGATCAAGAATGGCCACGCCCATCACGCCATCGAGTCGTGCGGCGATTTCTTCAACACGCGTCTCGAGCTTTTTCCAAAGCAAATCGCTGCCGGTGTCGCGCGGAACCGCTTCAGGTTTCTGTTGGCCGAAAGCACTCGCAGCCAATGCTATCGCGACAGAGGATGCGACCAGTCTTCTAAGGTAGCGCATGCCTCTGGCTTGCCAGTCGGACAGGCTCGTCCCGCGGCGAGCTTGCAGCACTCGTCCACAAGCAAGCGAGGACGCTTGCGCTACTTTATTCGGCCAGGCATTGCAGAGGAAGGGAACGACCATAATGCCTTAGTTTGAGTTCGAATCTGAGTTTGATTTTTCGGCACGGCAAAAGCGGAAACGTCGCGCCCATTTTGCCCGGAGCACAATCGCCGAGTCGAGAGCGATTTTAAGATTCGGCACATGTCGCCGCACGTCGATCGCGAGTCAAACAGTCATTGAACGCAGGGCCGGCTGCTTCAATAATCGCTTTCAGACATGTCGCTGCGGAAAACATTAATCTTCATTGCTGTCGCGTGGCCGGTGTTCATCACTCTGCTGCACGCGACGATTAACCTTCACGTTTTCGATTTGAAGCGCGCAGCGCGAGCGCGTGACCAAGTCAGCGATCATTACTGGACGCGTCGCGGGAACCCAAACCGGCCGTCCAGAATCAAATTTCCCGAAGCATCTCCCACCGCTGTGAAGTAGTACGTCTGGCCGCTTTGCACATCCAGAGGCAGTTGCCAGGGAACCGGCCAACGCGGACTGGGTGTGGCCAGCACCGCTAAAACATGACGACCGGGAGCCAGGAACCCGTCGAAAGTGTGGCCATATCCAATAGATGCAGCCGGCCGGCCGTCGATCCACAACCGGGCGATTACGTTGAAGCCCAGATTTGGATTGCGCCTTATGATCAAATGGGCAGGCGCCCCGGCTGGTCGCGCAACGGTGCGAGGTAGCTGCGGATCGGCGCCCATCACCCGACCAGCGGCATACACGTTAAAAAGCAGCCAAGCCGCAACCACAAGGAGCGCGTTGCGAGTGATGTAGCTAGGTGTTCTCATAATTTGTTAGCGATTGATAAACTTTTACTATTTCTTAAACCCAGCGTCCATCACTATTCCAGCGGAAGATTTTCGCCGCGTTACAGGCGAGAGCCTCTACTACGATTACCTAGCATCTCCTCATTTTTTGCTGTGCTGTTCCGAACCGTGTCGTGTAATCTCGCGATCTTTCTGGAGGAACAACATGCTCAAACGGATGATCAAGCTCATTGCGATCGCGGTCGCGGTCGCATCACAAATAACGCCAGCGACTGCTGCAAATGCGGAATGGGATCGGACCGTGCTGCCACGTCCGCCGCAGCCGTTTGAAGGTGTAGCAAAGCGAACACTCGAAGGCTCGGTAGCGTCGTTCACTGAACCAGTAAAGGCGCCACCCGGTGCGCCAAATATTCTGCTCGTCCTGATCGATGATGCCGGGTTCGGTAATCCGTCCACGTTCGGCGGGCCGGTTTCTGCGCCTACGCTCGACAAAATCGCGGCCGAGGGTCTGCGCTACAATCGATTTCACGTAACGGCGCTTTGTTCGCCCACGCGCGCGGCGCTATTGTCGGGGCGGAATCATCATGCGGTCGGGTTCGGTTCGATCTCGGAGTTGGCCGGCGGCTGGCCGGGCTACAGCACGAACTGGCCGACGAGCGCCGCGTCCATCGCGAAGATTCTTCAGGCCAACGGTTACAACACTGCTGCCATCGGGAAATGGCATCTCACACCGGACAGCCAGCAGGGACCAGCGGGACCCTTCGACCGCTGGCCAAACGCGCTGGGCTTCGATTATTTCTGGGGATTTCTCGGCGGCGAAACCGGTCAGTTCGATCCGCTGCTGGCCGAGAACAACAAAATCATCGGCGTGCCGACGGAGAAAAATTTTTATTTCAACGACGCGATGGTTGAGCACTCGATTGATTGGATTCGGGACCAGAAAGCACAGGCTCCGGATAAGCCGTTCTTTCTCTATTTCTCTACCGGCGCAAGCCACGCGCCGCATCAGGTGCCCAAGGAATGGAGCGACAAATACAAAGGCAAATTCGATCAGGGCTGGGACAAATTGCGTGAAGAGACGTTCGCGCGGCAGAAACAGCTCGGCGTAATTCCAGCCAATGCCAAACTCACGCCGCGCGACCCGGCGTTCCCCGCGTGGGACACCGCATCGCCGGAATTAAAGAAATTGTACACGCGCCAGATGGAAGTTTATGCGGGCTACCAGGAAAACACGGACAACGCCGTCGGGCGCGTGGTGAAAGCAATCGAGGACATGGGCCTGGCTGATAATACGCTGATCATTTACATCTTCGGCGACAACGGCGCGAGCATGGAAGGCACCGAGACCGGAACCTTCAACGAGATGACCACGCTCAACGGCATTCCGCTCAGCGCCGAACAGCAGTTGAAAGCAATCAAAGCTTACGGCGGCCTCGAAAAATGGGGCGGCCCGGACATGACTCCACATTACGCGGCGGCATGGGCGTGGGCTGGCGACGCGCCGTTTAAATGGGGGAAACAAGTCGCCTCGCATCTAGGCGGCACTCGCAACCCGATGGTGATTGCGTGGCCAAAACGCATCAAAGACAAAGGCGGCCTGCGCACTCAGTTCACTCACTGCATCGATGTCGCGCCGACGATCCTCGAGGTCGCCGGTTTGCCGCAGCCGAAAGAAGTCAACGGCGTGGCGCAGATGCCGATGCACGGCGTGAGTTTTCTTTTTACGTTCGATGACGCCAACGCACCGTCGCGGCACACGCAACAGTATTTCGAGATTCTGGGTAATCGAGCCATGTACAAAGATGGCTGGCTCGCGTGTTGGCGGCTGGATCGAACTCCATGGAAGATCGATCCCGAAACGCTGGCGCGATTCGCACCGGGCAAATGGGACCCGGACAAGGACAAGTGCGAGTTGTATAACCTCGACGAGGATTTCTCGCAGGCGGACGATGTCGCAGACAAATACCCGGACAAAGTGCAGGAGCTAACGGCGCTATTCTGGGCCGAGGCGCAGAAATATCAGGTCCTGCCGTTGCTTGGAGAGATGGCTACCGTGTGGGGTTTTCCCAAAGAACTGCCGGATCAGACGAAGTTCATCTACTACGACGGCACTGAAAACATCTCATCCGGGATGATCCCGCCGATTTACAATCGTTCCTACAGTATCAGTGCGGACTTGTTCAATCCGGGACGATCGGGTGCGATTCGATTGCGTCCCGGCCTGGCAGGCGTCATCGTGGCCGAGTCCAGTTTCCTCGGCGGCTTTTCGCTCTATGTCGAAGGCGGTCATCTGAAGCACACCTACAGCTTGCTTGGTTTGAAACTGGACACCATCAGTTCGCGCGATGAATTGCCCAAAGGCAAAGTCAATGTGCGCTACGAGTTCACCGCCGATAAGCCGGGCCAGTTTGGCACCGGCGGCACGAGCCGGCTTTTCATCAATGGCAAACAGCAAGCCGAGGCGAAAATGGAGCATAGTGTACCGTTTCGGTTCGCTTCTTACGCAGGCATGGACATCGGCACCGACAACGGTCTCCCAGTAGTCCCGAAACTTTGGTACGCGAAACTCCTACCGAAGCATTTCCAAGGCACGATCGAAAAGGTAGAGCTCGACCTCGGCCCGGCGAAAGTCAGCGCCGAAGATCTCCAGCGGCTATATCTCGAACGCTTCGCCAGCGCAATCCGCAATTAAATGATCCCGGGTCAGCGAAATCGGAAATCGGCAATCGCAAATCGAAAATGAACTGAGCCGGCAGTCGGATTCGAACCGACGACCTGCTGATTACAAATCAGCTGCTCTACCAGCTGAGCTATGCCGGCGCAGGGAAAGTTAAAACGTTACAAGCGTTACAAGTTAAAACGGAAGCGTGAAAATGCCATTGTAACTTTTGCAATCGTTGATCGTTTGTCCGTTACTCGCGCATCCGTGAGTACGCGGAAAGCGGCTCCGCGGTTTCCAAGTTTTTGATGACAGTACTCAGGTACACCGATTCGGGATAGAACGCTTTGTATTTGGTGATCTCCGCCCGATTCAAGACCTTGAAGCCGTAGCGTTCGAACATTTTTTCGCCACGCCGGCTTTCGAAGGTGACGATCTGCCCGCACACGCGTTTTTCGCCGGAGCGATAAAGATAACTCAGATACGCGCTCATCAGCGCGCGTGTAGT
Source organism: Verrucomicrobiota bacterium (assembly GCA_003219335.1). GTDB lineage: Bacteria > Verrucomicrobiota > Verrucomicrobiia > Chthoniobacterales > UBA10450 > Udaeobacter. The sequence goes on from QHOF01000019.1 coordinate 6,435, forward strand.
CGAAACTTTTCGCGCCCCCGGCAGGAGATTGATGTGAAAATGCGGGACGCGCCGCGGCTGGGCGGGCACTTCGCGCCAGCCGTACATGAGGACCCACCGAATGAAGCGGCGCGAGCGCGCATTGTATCGGAAATAGCGGGTCAGCGCGCGAAAGAACAGCCACACGTTTTGATAAAGCGCGTAGAGCTGGTTTTGCAGCGGCTTGCGCGAGCCAAGCAGATAGCCGCGAATTTCGCCGCCCACCTCCAGGAGAAAACAGGATTCCGGTTCGTGATCGGTGTAATAGGTGGTGAGAAAATCAGCGAACAATTCTCGGTCCTCGTACACGGGATCAATCGGTTCGCCAAGGAAACCGGTCTCACAGCAGAGTTTTCTTACCGCCTCGCGGTCCGATCTGCGATAGCCACGAATTAGGAACGGCTTGTGGTCGTCGTTCGTCATTTAAAATCGGCGGTATTTTGAGCGAAGCTCGCGATAAATGCAAAACAGTTCCTCAAATACGCGCGGCCAGCTGTAGAGGTCCTGCGCGGTCTGGGCAGCGCTGTTGCCCAGGCTGGACAATTTTTTTGCGCTTGAACCTTCAATCGCCTCTGCCAGCGCTTCCGCGCTGTTCTCGCGTGCCCAAGATCCCTGGTCATGACAAATGATCCGGTCCATGTAGCTCCCGCGAATCCCCACAATCGGCGTCCCGCATACCTGACTTTCCAAGGCGACAAGGCCGAACGTTTCCTGGATACCCGGGTGAACGAACAGACCAGCAGCGCGGTAGTAACGGGCCAGATCAGCAGAATTGGTGCAGTACGAAATCCACGAAATGTTATTCCCGCAATCGCGGGACTGCAATTTTTGTAATCTTTTTCGCTGCGGTCCGTCGCCGATTACCACGAGATGAAACTGATTTCCGTTTCGACGGCTTAGAAGCTCGAACGCTCTAAACAGCGTTTGCGTATTTTTTTCCCGGGCCAAACGTCCGACGTAAAGAAGCACTGTCTGCCCGCAGCCAACGCCTAACGAGTGGCGAGTCGCAGCGGTGTCATCTGGAACGGGCTTGAAAATATCTGTGTTCACGCCCAATCGTACAGCGCGGATATTGCGCACACCCCATTCCGAGAGGACGCCGGCCAGCGCCTCCGAAGGCACGAGCGTAAGCTGAAAGCGATTGTAAACTTTGCGCACATACGCGCGCGTCAGTGTCATCGCGCGCTGCGTGGCGCGTTTGCCCAGAAATCTTGCGCCGCGCCGGAGGTACGCTTCCGAAAAATGCGAATGATAAAAACCAACCACCGGGACCTTCAGCGCGCGGCCGGTGGCGATTGCTTTCCATCCGATTTGGTATGGGTCGCTCGATTCGATCAGATCGGGACGCTCATGTTCCAGGATTTCTCCGACCGCGCGCAGATTGAGCAACGCGCGATAACGCGAGCTGCGGGATACCAACGGCGAGTGAATTGAATAGACGCGTGACTGTGAATCCGTTTTTAGTTCCGTCTTTGGTCCGGGCACAATGAGAACGTGCTCGTCCTCAGGCGAGTGATCTCTGATGTAGGCAATTTTCTCGTGAACGTACCGTTTCACGCCCCCGCTTAGCGGCGAATAAAACTGGGTCAGATCGCAGATCTTCATATGTGCGTTGTCAGGCTGAGCGGAGTCGAAGCATCTTTGATTTGCCGGGTGCCTCCAGGGCGAGCAAGGGAGTTAGAGATTCCTCGACTTCGCTCGGAATGACAAGAGAAACGCGATGATCGCGCCCCTGCGATCAAGCATGCGATTCCAGCTCGCTCAGGTATTTCTCAGCGTCCATGGCCGCGGCGCAGCCCGTTCCGGCAGCGGTAACGGCTTGTTTGTAAACGCGGTCGGCCACGTCGCCTGCGATGAAAACGCCGGGATGCTTGCTCTCGACGAGATTTTTCGCAAGCAGATAGCCGTCCGGGTCGGTATCCAGCTTGCCCTGATAAGCTTTCGTGTTTGGATCATGACCGATTGCCATGAACACGCACGCCACCTCCAGCTCGCGTTCTTCGCCGGTCTTCACGTTGCGCAATCGCACGGCGCGCATCTCGCCTTTTTCATCGGGAATGTATTCGGTTACGATAGTGTTCCAGATTGGCTCGATCTTCTTGTTCGCAAATACCCGGTCCTGCATGATTTTGGAAGCGCGCATCTTATCGCGGCGATGGATCAGATAAACCTTCGAAGCAAACCGGGTCAAAAACAACGATTCCTCCGCTGCGGAATCTCCGCCCCCCACCACGCAGACCGGCACGTTCTTGTAAAACGCTCCGTCGCACGTTGCGCAACTCGTCAGGCCGTGTCCGATCAATTTCTCTTCGTTTTCCAGTCCGAGGTAGCGAGCTGATGCTCCGCTGGTGATGATCAGCGCCTGCGTCTCCAGCCATTCATCATCGGCTTTCACGCGGATGTGTTTGTTGCGCATATCGAAATCGGTCACTTCAGCATAGGAAAACCGGGCGCCGAATTTCTCGGCCTGTTTGTGCATGTTGAGAATGAGCTGTGGCCCATCAATTCCATCCGGGAAACCCGGATAATTTTCCACCAACGTCGTGGTTGAGAGCTGTCCGCCGGGCTGCCGCCCTTCCAAGACAAGCGGGCTGAGATTAGCCCGCGCAGCGTAAATCGCCGCAGTCAACCCCGCGCAACCGCTTCCCACAACGATCACCTTCTCCATGAGTAAACTTAGCACAGGGCGCAAGTTTCAAAGCCCACAGCTGCTGGCCGCAATCGCGCAGCGGAAGTCACGCCGTGACGTGCACGACGATTTTGTGGAAGCCGGTGACGCCAGAGAATGGGTTGCGATCTTCTTCCCATTCCTGCACGTAGCCTTCGCCGTCAGTTGCGCGGACAACGAGGACGTAATCACCGCCCGAATCTGGCATCCATTCTGTCTTCCAAAGCGACCAGGCAAGATCGCCGCCGGAATAATAGATCTGGACGTCGCGCCAGGATTTGCCGTCATCGAAGCTGAGTTCCACGCGCGAAATACCGCGGTCGCCCCCATAGGCGATGCCTTTCACTTCGATGGGATTGTCTAACTTGCCTAACGAGAATTGCGACTCGTGATCGGGCACATCGAGGCGAGAACGCGTCGGCGTGATGAAATCGGGCCCCCAGCCTTGCGTTTCGTAAAACCCTTTCGCATTCGCGTCAGTCACTTCAATGCGGGTGAGCCATTTCACATGTTTTTCGCCAAAGTAACCGGGCACAATCACGCGCAACGGATAGCCGTGCCGATGCGGCAACGGCACGCCGTTCATCTCGTATGCGAGCAGCGTGGTCGGTTCCAGCGCTTTCTCGAGCGGGATGGTGTCGGTGTAATTATCAACGCCGTGAAGGCGCACCCGTGCGGCGCCTGAAAGTGGTACCGCTTGATCGAGCAGCTCGCGCAGCGGGATGCCTTTCCAGATGGCGTTGCTGATCAGGCCAGCGTCGAGCCCGTTGCTGATGCACATTAGCGTCGTCTGCTGCTCGCGCGCGGGCAGGCCGACGAGATCCTGGAAACGCCAGGTGGCGCGATTTTGCACAAGCCCGTTCACTTCCAAGTGCCACAGCTCGACGTTCACCGTTGGATCGACCACGTTCTTCGTCACGCAGTAAAATAATTCGTTAGGCGTGATTGGCTCCACGATACGGCCTTTGTATTGCGTGCCGTCGTAGCTGAAGGCTGCGACGCGATAAAGTTTCTGCGCCAGCGCAATTCCGCCGCCCGCCGCTACGGCCCCGATAGCGCCCACCACGAATGCGCGCCGTCCGATCGCGGGAGTGAATTCGTAATCGTGCTTTCCGATTTTTCGAGTTGTAAGGAATCGAAAACTGGCGGTGAGCGTCCGCTCAAAAATAAACACACACAGTACGAAGCCGACGAGCGTGACCAGCCGCGCGACGCCGATTGGCAGTCCCACGTAGCTCGTGCCCAAAACCGACCACAACACAATTGCGAACGCGACGATCGGCAGCACAACAAATATCGACATTGTCTCGACCGTCCGCGTGCGCGCCGGATTGCGCCGCGCAAGTAAACCAAAAATGGCTCCGGCAAGCGCGCCTACGAGAAGTTGGCCGGCAATTGTCGATCCAACGCCAAGTTGCTTCAGATGATTGTACCCGCCGGCCTTGCCCATCAGCGAAAGAAACGGACCCGGCGGAATAAAAACCGAAAGGCGATCGCCAATGATCACGAGCGGTGTTGCCACGCCCAGTGTCGCGAGCAATAGCATCGCCGCTGTCATCACAATTCCGCCGACCAATCCGGCAAGGAAACCGGCAAAGATTGCTTTGGTTCTGCTCATTCGCCGCGAGTATAATTGTAGCGGCGCTTGTGCCAAGCGCCGGTTCATTCGGGGTCGCGTTCGCCGCGGCGAACGCCCCTACAACAATTCACTTTGTCGCGGCAAGAATTTCTCGTGCCCGCTCCAGTACCATCGCGGATGTGACCTGTTGCATGCAGGCGTGGCCAAACGGGCATTGGCTCAGCCGACGATAATTGCATGGCGAACATGGCAAGTCCACGCGAACGACCGATTCCGGCCGCTGATAGGGCCCGATGCGACCCGGATTAGTCGGCCCGAACACGCTGACCATCGGCGTGCCGAGTGACGCGGCCAGATGCATCGAGCCCGAATCGTTCGTAACGCAAACCTCGGCACGGCCAACAAGCGCTGCCAAGTCCGCCGATGTTGTTCTACCGGAAAGATCATGTGCGCCGGGGGCAGCGGCCGCGATTTGCCGGCACCTCGGCTGATCGCGTTCCGTGCCCGCCAAAACGACGGCAAATCCGTCGTGCAGAAACTGCCGCGCGACACCTGCAAACCCTTCGATGGTCCACTGCTTGGTCTCCCATATGGTTCCGGGCGCCAGGACGACGAGTGCCTTCAAAGCGGACACGCCGCGCTCCTCCAAGAGGCGCTGCACATTACGCGCCACGTCCGGTGAGAGGTGAATAGTGAGATCTGGTGGAGCGTCATCGAGGGCAAGCAACGGCCCGATCCACAGGTAGCGATCGATTGCGTGAACATCGAGTGTCGGAATAGGGATACGGTGCGTGTAAGCTATCCATGAACCTTCGCGCGCACCCCGCCAACCATGGGTGGGTGGGTTCCCGTGATCGTGCTCAGCGGAAACCGTTCGACGGCGCTTGGCGGGCCGATCAAATCCGATGCGCACAGGCGCTCCGCTGACAAGAGCGAAAAAGGCCGAACGCGCCTGACCATGCAAATCGATCACTAAATCGTACTTCGCGCGGCGGATTTTCTTGAGCAGATCGAGAAACGCCAGCACTGCGCGCCATCTGCGGCCGCGCTTCAAGAAATCGCTCCGCGCAAAAAGAACGGCATTCGAGAGGGCCGGATGGAACCGCACAATCTCAGCGTTCTCCGGCGTGATCAACCAGTCGATCCGCGCCGCCGGATAACGCGCGCGCAGTTTCACCAGCACCGGCAGCGTATGGACGACGTCGCCCAAGGCCGAGGGTTTGATCAACAAAATGCGCGAGAACTGTGCGGATTGCAGTTCCTGCGCGTTCGCTTTCTTTGTGCGGGCGTTTTCGATTAGGCCGTTCAATTGGCAAAAGTAAATCAGATCCGCCCGAGCAGGCAAGCTGGCAAGCTATTCCAGCGCTACCCGCAGCAGCGTCGCCAGGATGCGAGCGCCGGCAACAAACGTGCCGCGCAGCGTGCCCGAGACTTTGGATTCGCCACCGGCGCGCCGGCGATGGTTTACCGGAATCTCGAGAATGCGCAGTCCGGTACGCGCGGCTTTCATCTGCATCTCAAGATTCCAGCCGTAGGTCTGGTCGCGCATGTTGAATTTCGCGAGTGCGTCGCGGCGGATCGCGCGGAACGGGCACATGTCAGTGTATTGAACGCCGTAAAGCAGTCGCAGGATGAAGCCGGCCATGCGTCCAGAGAAAACTTGCTGGAAATTCATGCTGCCCCTTTCGCGTTGCCCGCGCGTGCGTGAGCCAATCACGAAATCGTGTGTCCCGCGCGCGATTGGATTCACGAGCTGACTCATAAACGCCGGCACGTCGCTGCCGTCGCCATCAAGAAATACGACGATGTCGCATTCCGGCGAGATCGCCCGCACGCCCGCCATGCAGGCGCGCCCGTATCCGCGCGGCGCAGTTACCACGCGCGCGCCAGCTTCACACGCGCGCGCGGCTGTGCGATCGGTGCTGCCGTTATCCACCACAATCACTTCCTTAGGCAGACCGGTCGCAAGACATTCGCACACGACACCGGCGACCGCTTCCTCCTCGTCAAGCGCCGGGATGATGACCGAGGCGAACATGGTGGGATAAGCGTGTCGCATTGTCGCCACCATCGGGCAAGCAGCAAAAGTAGCGCGAGGGTCCTCGCTTGCCCAGATTCAAAACTCTCGCAAGCTCGATCGCCGCGGCGACACGCGCCCAACCGGCAAGCCAGAGGCATGCGCTACTTTAAAACCAGCCACGCGCTGGTGAAATAGATTACCAACGCAATAAAATCGGCCAGGGCGAGTGTGACCGGTCCGGCGGCAATTTTCGGGTCGAGCTTGAACCGGCGAAGGATTGAGGGCACACCGACGCCCAGCGCGCACGCCGTAACGAGCGAAAGGGTGATGCTGCCGCCGATGACAAATGCGTCGCGCAGATTGCTGCGCCAGACCAAGACGATCACGCTGACAATCACACCGCATGTCACGCCGAGCAGCAGCGCCGTCGTCACTTCGCGTCGAAATGTAGTGATCAGCCAGGCTCGCGTGACGGAGACCGAACGTAATGCATGGATGGTGACACTCATCGATTGCATGCTCACGCTTTCGTTCAGCGCCAGTACCATCGTCAGAAAAAACGCCAGCACCAGACTGCGCGCCAGCGTCGCTTCAAAAAAATGAGCCAGAACCGCCGAGAGTGTGCCGCCCGTCACCGTGACCAGCAGCCACGGAAAACGAAACCGGAACCCTCGCCATGGCGACGCGCCGCGGATTTGTTCCAGGCGAAATCCAAGGGCCTCAAAAAATTCCGGGCCCACGAGTCGCGACGAACGTTTTTGATCCTCGCTTTCGCCGGCCTCCAGAATTTCTTCCGCGAAAAGGTTCGCGTCGATGATGCCCACAACGCGTCGTTGCTCATCCACGACGGGGAAAGCCAGAAATTTGTAGAGCACAAAAAATTCGCACGCGTCAAGGATCGTGGCCGTCGCGGGGACCGCCGCGACGCGCCGCACCATGATCTCGCGCAGCGGCTTTTCGAGGGGGGCAGTCAGCAACCGCCGCGTTGGTACCACCCCCACGAGCCGCTTCTGTTCATCGACCACATAAAAATAAATGACCCGCTCGCCCACGCCCTCCCGCCGGATGCGCTCCAGCGCTGCGCCCACTGTCATCTCGCTGTCGAGGAGCGGGAAGTCCTTCCGCGCATGCTCGACCACCGGCGCATTAAAATCGGGGATACCTGGGGCGACGTTCATCTCTTCACCCGATGAACGATGCCTTTCTTCTTCAAAATTTCGCTCGCTTCGCCGAAGTAATCGCGGATGTCTGATTGGGTGCGAATCCAGTCGATGTAGCGCGCGATGCCCTCGCTAAGATCGACGGTTGGTTTGTAACCGGCGGACCGCGCGAGCGTGGTATCGCTGGTGAGATGACGCATTTCACCGGGGCGAAATTCGCCGTTGATCTCGGGTGCAATGTCAATCTTGAGAATATCGGCAAGTTGCTCAGCTATTTCGCGAATCGGTGTGCCGCGTCCGCTGCCGACGTTTACCGGTAAGCCATCCAGCTTGTCGGTTTCGGCGGCGAGCAGGTTTGCGCGCGCAATGTCTTCCACGAATGAAAAATCGCGCGTCTGCTCGCCGTCCTCGTACAGCACCGGCGGCAAATTGTTTAGCAACCGAGTGCAGAAAATCGCGATCACGCCGGTGTAAGGATTGAAGATGGATTGCCGCGGTCCGTAAGTGCATGAGTAACGCAGCGCGACCGTGGGGATGCAAACCTGTTTTCCCCAGAGCAACACGAGTCGCTCCTGATCTACTTTGGTTAGGCCGTAGACGGTCTCGCCGCCGATGGGCGCACTCTCCGGGGTGGGAACGCTTTTTGTAATCGCGCCGCAGAGCGGGCAATGCACTTGCCAGTCGCCTTTCCGCAATTGCTCAATCGGCCGCACGATTGGGAAAACGAGACCGTGCTTCGGACAATTGCCGGCGCCCTCGCTATAAACGGCTTGCGAGCTTGCGACGATGATTTTCTTGATCGGCAGTCTATTTTCGCGGATCACTTCGAGCATTTGCGCTGTGCCGAGTGAGTTCACGTGCACATATTTTGCGATCTCCGGCATGTACCCGCCGTAGGCAGCTTGATGAAAAACGAGGTCGATCCCGTCGAGCGCGGCAGCGACGGTGTCGCGATCGCGCATGTCACCGTCTATGAATTCAGTTCTCTCGTTAATCTACGATGGTTTGCCGCGTCTGTGGGTGTTCGGCTCCAGATTATCCAGAGCGCGCACCTGCCAGCCTTCGCGCACGAGCAAATCGACAATGTGCGAGCCGATCAGGCCCGCGCCACCAGTGACTAATGCGCGTTTCATTTCGCCGAAAGCGTCCGCCGCGGCGGACGCCGCTACAATAAAATTCATCATTCGGCAAGCGAAGCGCTCTGGCCTACAATTTTTTTTGCGCAACTATACTCGCAAGAAATTTCCGCGTATTTGGCGCAACGTTAGCGGCTGCATTTTGCCCAAGCAGTTCGTGACATAATCGCGCCAGGCCTGCGCGGTCATCGACATCGTATCCTCGCGGCAGACATTTTATGTCCAGGCCGATCTCTGATGCGCGCTCGATGGTCTGCTCAAACACACGCTCTGTGCTCCAGTCAATTCGCTCGAAGAGTTCCCTGTGGAATTTTTTGAGCCCAATCAAGTAATACCCGCCATCCTCGCTCGGGCCCAGAACGACACGATCGCCAATTGCTTTCAAAAACTTTACTGCTTGCGCGAAATTCGCCGGCGGGACGGTTGGGCTGTCAGAATCGATGAGGCAAACCGATTCAAAGCCGCATTTGAACAAATCTTCCACGGCAAACCAGAGACGCTCGCCAAATTTGTCGCCGCGCTGCGGCAGCGACCTGAAATTAGCCGAAAGAAGATCGGCATAAACCAGCTCGGTGCCAATTGGCGTATACACAGCGATTCCACAGGCATCGTTCCCAGTGGCGGCGCGAGAAATCGCGGTCGCCCTATCGCGAAGAAAACACTTGTTTAGCTCCGCCGCTTCATCCGGTGTAAGGGGTGGGACGAGTCGCGTCTTCACTTGTCCCGCTCGTGGTGCTTTGGTCATCACGGCCAAAGCGCACAGACCGCGGACGCCCCGGGATGGAAAATTTGGATCAAGAATACGAAACGGTTTCATCCGTTGGCCGGAAAGTTTTTCACAACACACGAAGATGATTCGAGTTTTCTTTCCATAAATTTCTTCTTCGTATTTGCGTGAATAACGCAGACCTGTCTCCCTGTAACTTTCCTCGCAAATCCGAGCGTCGAAGAGCTGTTGATAACATCCGCGCGCCGTCGCGACAAATGCCGGTTCCTCGAAAGAGACGGCAGTTATTCGAGGTTATTCGAACTTATTGGCGCATTGCTCGGAGATGCTTTAACACGTTGGAATGCACAAAAAACTTCATGCGGCATTCATTTGCGTCTTCGCTGTCGCACTCTGTAGGGCATCTGTGTTAGATGCCGAGTCAAATAGAACAGCGTCCGCCGAAGCGGACTCACAACAACTTTGGAAAATTCAGAAACTACTCGCTAGCAAAAAGTTTGTCGATCTGACGCACGCCTTCGCACCGGGAATCCCGCATTGGTCGGGGTTCCCAGAGGAAACGCACAAGACGATTTACTGGTATGACAAGCGCCCCGACACAATGGGGTCCGGTTTTTTCTCGGAATTGTTCACGCATGTCGGCCAATGGGGAACGCACGTTGATCCGCCGGCGCATTTCATCAAGGGACTTCGGACGGTTGACCAGATCGACCTGAAAGAAATGATTTTGCCGCTGGTCGTTATCGATGTGCACGCGGAGTGCGCGAAGAATGCAGATTACACGCTGCCACTGGAGCGCGTAAAGAAATGGGAAAAGGATCATGGCCAAATCCCTGTTGGTGCGCTCGTGGCGATGCGGACCGATTGGTCCAAGCGCTGGCCAGATGCAGCGAAAATGGAAAACAAAGATGCGAACGGTACTGCGCGTTATCCGGGATGGACTTTGCCCGCGTTAAAATATCTATACGAAGAACGCAGAATCACTGCGTCAGGCCACGAAACGACGGATACCGATCCGGGACTGGCCACCACGAAGGATGATTATTCGCTGGAGACCTACATTCTGAGCACGAACCATTATCAGATCGAGCTGCTCACGAACCTGGACCAATTACCCGAAGCAGGCGCAATCGTCGTTGTCAGTTTCCCCAAACCAAGAGGCGGCTCCGGTTTCCCGGCGCGCGTATTTGCAATTCTGCCACAGCGGTTGAAGAGGAGGAAGTCGGCACCACAAGCCGATTTTGGGGTCGCCGCCAAAGCGAGATAAACCAATCTTGCTCGATCAGTTGCCAGAGGCAGTGCGACGCAGCATTGTTCGATTCGCACTGAGTCTCATGCACATTACTGATATTATGCGGAGCAGTCCTCCCACGTTTTCGTTCGAGTTCTTTCCTCCGAAAACGCCGGAGGCGGCGGAGGTTCTCTACCAAACGATTCGCGATCTCGAATCGTACATGCCGCACTTTGTCAGCGTGACTTATGGCGCCGGCGGCTCGACGCGCGATTTAACTCACGAGCTTGTCGAGCGGATTCAGCACACAACGAAGTTGGAGCCGATCCCTCACCTGACTTGTGTCTGCCACAACGCAGAGGAGATCGAAGCGATTCTCCTTCGATATGCCGGGTCGGCCATTGGCAATATCCTCGCGCTCGGCGGTGATACGCCGGCTGGAATTGCTTACGACAAATCGCGGGACTCGTTCCAACATGCGATCGATTTGGTCAAATTCATTCGGCGATTCAACGAATCCGGGGCGCACCCGGACCGCCGCGGTTTCGGGATCGGAGTGGCCGGTTTCCCCGAAGGACATCCCGTCACACCAAACCGATTACTGGAAATGGATTACTTCAAGGCGAAAGTGGACGCCGGCGCCGACTACATCGTTACACAGCTATTTTTCGATAATCGCGACTTTCTCGATTTCCGCGAACGCTGTGTGCTCAACGGCATTCACATTCCCATTATCGCTGGCGTCATGCCAATTACCTCTATCAGGGGGTTTAAACGCATGGCCGAGCTGGCGGGCGGCGCACGCTTTCCCGCTAGGCTTTTGCGAGCCCTACAGGACTGCCAAAGCGATCCCGAAATGGTCAGGCACATCGGCATTCAGTACGCGGTAGAACAATGTCACGATCTTCTGGATAACGATGTCGCGGGTATTCACTTCTACACACTCAACCGCTCCGATGCCACGCAGGTAATTTTTGACAGCCTCGGCATTCCGCGTCATCGGGATGTGCAGGCTTCGAGCGTCTAGTTGAGCAATCCAGTAGTTTTCAGGTGCGCCCGCCTGTGCGCATCTTCGGGCGTTTACCGCGAACCACGAAATTTGCGCGAAGCGCTTGAAACGCGCAGAATCCGGGAATGTCCAAGGTGCGCCAGGCGATTTGTTGGCAGATTGGAGCGCTATTGCTAGCGATCGCGCTGGCCTATGCTTTATCGCGCTTCTCCCCAGTCGTCAATTTCGTGGAAACGCTGCAAGAGCGTGTGATGGGCTGGGGCCCTTGGGCGGCGATTGGCTATCCACTGCTTTTCGCGCTCTGTAATATCCTTCTGCTTCCGGGCGGCATTCTCGCTGTCGGAGGCGGTTTTTTCTTCGGTTTATGGTGGGGTTTCTTGATCGTGTTTGCGGGCAACGTCGTCGCCACGGCAATTTCGTTTGCACTGAGCCGGTCGATCGCGAGGCGATGGTTTAAACGAAGACTTTCGGGTAATCCGATGCTGCGCACTCTGGGTCCGGCCGTAGAACGCGAGAGCTGGAAGATCATCCTTCTAAGCCAATTGCATCCGCTCTTTCCCACCAGTCTCCTGAATTACTTTTATGGCCTAACTCGAATTCAATTTGGCGCCTACATGCTCTGGGCATCACTCGGAAGGATACCGGGTCTTTTTTTATACGCTTACGTAGGCACACTCGGGCAATTTGCAATCCGCATCATGCGCGGCAAAAGTTACCCCCGCATGATCGATTACTGGATCTGGGGCGGAGCGTTCATCACAACGGCTTTGCTCTTGGTCGTACTCGGGCGGGTAGCATATCGAGCCATCCAAACATCCCAGTCATCGGCCGAGGCTTCTGATGAGCGGCGGCGGAAGAACGACATCCGGGCCGGCATATATATGTAAGCTATTTATCTAAAGTATCTTAGGCAAATGTTTAAGTTACAAAACGATTACGATGTAGTCGTGGTCGGTAGCGGTCATGCAGGGATCGAAGCGGCATTGGCCGCTGCCCGGATCGGTTGCCGCACTTTGATGTTGACGCAGAATCTGGACACGATCGGCCAGATGTCTTGCAATCCGGCGATCGGTGGACTAGCCAAAGGGCACATTGTTCGGGAGATCGACGCCATGGGCGGGGCTATGGGCCTCAATGCCGACGCAACGGGAATTCAATTTCGGATGCTCAATCGAAGTAAGGGTCCATCTGTTAGGGCTCCGCGAGCGCAGTGTGACAAAAAAGCGTACCAATTTCGGATCAAAGCGATTTTGGAACGGGCGGAAAATCTCGATCTGATGCAAGCTACGGTTTCGTGCGTGGTCGTAAAGGACGCGAATATAGTGGGCGTGGAAAGTGATTTCGGCTTGACGGTCTCCGCTCGAACGGTCGTCGTCACTTCCGGGACATTTTTGCGCGGTCTCTTGCACATAGGCGAGAATAGCAAGCCTGGTGGCCGAATGGCTGATGCCAGCTCGAGTTTGAGTGCGAGTCTCCTGCGACTCGGATTCGAGGTCGGCCGCTTTAAGACAGGCACACCTTGTCGATTGAATGCGCGATCAATCGACTTTTCACGGTGTGAGATTCAGTTGGGGGATGAGCCTCCGCCAACCTTCGCATCTTTACATTGTGAGTCGGAGACGCTCGGAAAAAACGAGATTTTTACACTGAATCTTTTTCGGGACGGCAAGTTCCACGTGGAAC
>QHOF01000187.1 GCA_003219335.1 Verrucomicrobiota bacterium
TGGCGAGCAGCGCTGCGGGTATTGGCAAGGCCAAGTCGGTAAACGACATTATCGATACGCGTCTCCAATAGTTGAAGAAGTGTTTCACCTGTCACACCGCGCTTCTGCAGCGCCTTCTCGAAAATCCTCCGGAATTGCCGCTCGAGAAGCCCATACTGATAGCGCAGCTTCTGTTTCTCACCGAGCGCAATTGCGTAATCGGATTGTTTGCGCCGGAAACCGCGCGGGCCATGCATGCCAGGCGGATAATTCTTCCGCTCCAACGCCTTTGAAGAACCGAAGAGCGGCACGCCGTAGCGGCGGCTGACTTTGGTTTTTGGTCCGGTGTATCTGGCCATCTCAGATAGTTGTTAGTTGAGAGTTGATAGCATCAGACGCGGCGCTGTTTTGGCGGGCGACAACCGTTGTGCGGCACCGGGGTAACGTCACGAATGACGGTTAGATCGAGCCCGATTGCCTGCAATGCGCGCACCGCGGATTCGCGTCCGGCGCCTGGGCCTCTGACTAACACTTCCACTTCCTTCAGCCCATGACCCATCGCCTGGCGGGAAGCGTCCTGCGCCACCATCTGCGCTGCGTAAGCGGTGCTCTTGCGCGAACCTTTGAAGCCAACTTTGCCGGCGCTCGACCAACCGATCACGTTCCCTTTCAGGTCGGTGATCGTCACGATGGTGTTGTTGAAGGTCGCCAGCACATGGGCAATGCCTGAATGAACGTTCTTGCTGCCCTTGGCTTTGACAACCTTCGACTTCTCGACCTCCTCAGTTGAAAGTGAAAGGCTTTCCGAAGCTCTTGCGGCAGCAGGCGCCTTCTGTTCTTTCTTTTGCTTCGCTGGTTTTTTTGGTCCAGGAGCTTTCGGCGCTGTTTCGGCTTTTGGAGCGGCTTCTTTAGCGGCCGGTTCTTTTGGGGCGGCGTCGCCTGTCGCTTTCGGTTCGTCCGGGCTTGTGGAGTTCGTTGGTTCAGCCATGTCTGTTAAACTTTGCCGGTTTTCGCCTCGGGATTGCGGATCACGCCCACGGTCTTGCGCGGGCCTTTGCGTGTCCGGGCATTGGTCGAGGTGCGCTGTCCGCGCACGGGCAAGCCTTTCCGGTGTCGGATGCCGCGATAAGAATTGATCGCCTGAAGACGTTTCAAATTACCTTGCACCTCCCGGCGCAGATCGCCTTCGATTTTAATTTTGTTGTTGGTAATGGCGTGAATGATTTCGTTCAGTTGCTGCGGCGTCAGGTCTTTCGCCCGAATGTTCGGATCGATATTGGTCTGCTCCAGAATGCGCCGCGCCCTGCTGAAACCGATCCCATAGATGTAAGTCAGGGACGCTTCGATCCGTTTCTCCGCTGGAATTTCAACTCCTAGTAATCTTGGCATATTATTCGTTAAAAGAGTTACAATGTTACAAGGTCAATCACTTCTCGCTTCTCACCAATCACCCTTGCCTTTGTTTATGGCGCGGGTTCTTGCAGATCACGCGCACGACGTTCTTGCGCTTCACGATCCTGCAACTGGCACAAAGTCTTTTTACTGATGGTCGTACTTTCATAATTCGCGAAATCCAAAACCGCGGCCGCCCGCCGGGTCATCATTTTTGGCGATAAATAATTCGCCCTTTCGACAAATCGTACGGAGAAATCTCTAGCATAACTTAGTCGCCTGGCAAGATCCGAATGAAGTGCAACCGCATTTTCCCGGAGATATGCGCCAGCACGCGATGGCCATTGGGCAACTCGACCCGAAACATGGTATTAGGCAGCAACTCGACGACTGTGCCTTCTACTTCAATTGCGTCTTTGCGCGCCATGTCAGAATTTCCGGCTCATCCTTGGTGATGAGGACGGTGTGCTCGAAGTGCGCCGAGGGCAGGCCGTCCGCCGTGCGCACCGTCCAACCATCATCGAGCAATCTTACTTCGGACGTGCCGATGTTAATCATCGGCTCGATGGCCAGCGTCATGCCTGCTTTTAACTTCGGACCGCTGCCGCGTTTGCCGTAATTGGGAATTTGTGGTTCCTCGTGCATTTTTCGTCCCACGCCGTGCCCGACAAATTCGCGCACGACTGAAAAACCAAAGCGCCGCGCTTCGTCCTCAATTTCGGCGCAGATGTCGCCCACGCGCCGGCCTTCGCGGGCGACGCGGATCGCGCGCGCCAGCGCATTTTCAGTGACACGCAACAGTTGGTCCGTTCGTTCATCAACGATTCCTACTGGAACGGTCGTGGCGTTATCGCCCACCCAGCCGTCCTGAATAATGCCGATGTCCAGCTTCACAATGTCGCCATATTGAATCCGTCGCTGGCTGCCGATGCCGTGGACCACTTCGTCATTGAGCGAGATGCAAATGTTGCCGGGAAAAACGCGGTGACCGAGCCGATAACCGAGGAATGCACTTTTCACACCGGCTTCGCTCATGAAGTCCGCTGCCGCTTCGTCCACTTCTTTGGTGGTAATGCCAGGGCGAATTAAATCGCGGACCCGGTCAAGGATATCGCTCGCGCTGCGACATGCCTGCCGCATTTTCTCGATCTCTTTCGCGTTCTTGATCGGAATCATTTCGCGCTCTTATCCTCAATCAGCCGCGCGATATCGCCAAAGACGGCCTCGCGATCGCGGTTGCCATCGATCCGATGCAGGATGGACATTTTTTCATAAAAGGACGCGAGCGGTTCTGTCTTGGTGCGAAATTCCTGCAGGCGGGTTTCCAACACGCCCAGATTATCGTCATTGCGCCGCTCTAATCGACCGTCGCAATAAGGACATATGGGACGATTGGCAAACTGCGCGCTCGATGAGTTGGTGGTAAAACCGCATTCGCCGCACTGAAGCCGGCCGGCGATGCGCTCGCGCACGGTCTGCTCCGAGACTTCGAGCCAGATCACCAAATCCAGGGCGGAGCGTAACCTTGCCAAAATCGACATCAAACTCTCGGCCTGCGGCAGTGTCCGGGGGAAACCATCGAAGACGAACCCGTGACCACCATGCAAGCGCAACCAGTCCTCGATCAGTCCAATGATGATTTTGTCCGAAACCAGCCCGCCGCTTCGGAGCACTTCAGCAGTCTCCTGCCCCAGGGGCGTCCCGAGATCTCGTTCACGCCGCAAGATCGCGCCCGTCGAAGTGACAGGAATGCCGAACTGTCGGGTAATCATTTCCGCCTGGGTCCCTTTTCCGGAACCGGGCGGGCCAAGGAGAACGAGCCGCCTTTTCACTACCGTTCTATCGCCCGTAAAGGAAAATGGCGACCCCGGCGATCACGAGCACGGCGATCCCCACGTATAGCCACATCAACGTGCCGCCGGCTGCTGCTTCGCCGCGAGCATACGAAGCGCGATCAAATGATCGTCCCCGAATCCGCCCCTTGCGCAAGAAGCCATCGTAATGGCGCTGGATCAGGTGGGTTTCCACCTGACGCATGGTATCGAGCATCACGCCGACAATAATTAGCAGACTGGTGCCGCCGAAAAATTGCGCCGTGATCATGGGCACGTTCAATCCCTGGCTGAGAAGGCTTGGCAACACCGCTATCAAGGTCAGAAAAATTGCGCCGGCAAAGGTGAGCCGCGTCATCGTGAAATCCAGAAAGTCGGCAGTCGGTTTTCCCGGTCGCACGCCCGGAATGTAACCGCCATATTTTTTAAGATCGTCCGCGATTTGAGCCGGTTGAAACTGGGTAGCGACCCAGAAATAACTGAAAAAGAAGATCATCGCCGCAAGAGCGACATAATGGGGCCAGCCGGTGGAAAGCGCGCTGGCGATCCGCGCGGCGGTAGGGCTGTTTCTAAAGCCATACTGCACAATTGTTGCCGGGAAAAGAAGCAACGCCCAAGCGAAAATGATCGGCATCACACCGGCGTAATTCACTTTCAAGGGCATGTATTGTGTCTGGCCCCCGTACATTTTGCGGCCCACTACGCGCTTGGCGTACTGCACAGTAATCTTCCGCACTCCTTGCGTGATTGTGATCACCGCGGCGATGACAATGATCAAGAACAATACCAGCAACACAAGAACCATCGGATTGACCTGACTCGAGCCGGTCTGCGCCGAGGGCACGAAGGTCTTCCACGCCTGCGCGAGCGCGGCGGGCAAGCGTGCGACAATACCAATGGTAATGATGAGCGATATCCCGTTGCCAATCCCGCGCTCGGTGATTTGATCGCCCAGCCACATCAGCAACATCGTGCCGGTGGTCAGCGAAATCACCGTTACGATTCGAAATCTCCAGCCAAGGTCATCCACTAACGGGACGCCGAGGTTCCTGATGGTGTCAGTGATTCCCGGCAGCATGGTGTGATACGATTCGGGGTGCTGAAACGACAGCGCCAGCAGATACCCTTGGAAGATGCACAGCACCAGTGTCGTGTAGCGGGTTAACTGCATGATCTTTTGCCGCCCACCATCTTCGCGCGCCAACCTGCCAAGCTGCGGAATCACTGCTGTCAGCAACTGCATCATGATCGATGCGCTGATGTACGGCATGATGCCTAACGAAAAGACCGCGCAATTTTCAAGCGCGCCGCCGCTGAACAAGTTAAAGAGCGCCGCCAGACCGCCTCCGGTCCGTTGGCTCAGCGACGTGCGAAACCAATCCTGCAAAACGCCCTGGTTCACTCCCGGAGTGGTGATCGCAGCTCCCAGCCGCACGATCACTACCACGGCCAGCGTAAACAAAATGCGCCGACGCAATTCGGGTATCTTAACTGTGTTTAAAAACGCCGAAACCATCCGCTAACTCTGGATTATTGCCTGCCGAGACGCTAGTTCTCCCGAGATGTTTTCTTCTTCGCTCGCGACTTCACTTTGGCCGGCATCCGGCTCGACGATTTTTTCTTGCTTCCTGCCTGCAAAGCAGGTTCAACGGATCCTTCGCCCGCCGAGGTTCCAGCCTCTCCGGCGGCATCGATTAGACCTGCTTTCGGTGTTCGCCCCTCACGCAGCGTAATCGTTCCCCCAGCCTTTTCGATTTTTTCCCGGGCTGCTGCACTAACTTTGTCGGCTTCTACCTTCAGGTCATGCTTCAATTCCCCGTCACCAAGGATTTTTATTCCCACGAAATGACCGCGGACCAAATTCGACTCACGCAGCAGCTGTTCGTTTACCACCGCTCCGGCTTCAAATGCATTCAGGTCACTGAGGTTCACAATCGCATAGCTTTTGTGAAAGGCCGCATTGTTGAATCCGCGCTTTGGCAATCGTCGAATCAGCGGCATCTGCCCGCCTTCGAACCCCAGTCGAATGCTTCCACCCGAGCGCGCCTT
>QHOF01000188.1:0-5630 GCA_003219335.1 Verrucomicrobiota bacterium
CGATTTCCTCCATGATCGCGAGTGCGCTCTTGGCATTAGCGATCGCTTGTGCCCGGTCGCCCTGTTTGTCCAATGACCGGCTCATATTGAAGAGAATACCGCTCTCGAGTCGCCGATCCCCGCATTCTTGCGCGGCGACAAGCGCCTGGCTGTAAGTTTCGATGGCGCGGGTATGGTCACCCAAGGCGGCGCGCGTATTACCAATATTACCCAGCATACCACCTTCACCCGCGCGATCGCCGATTTCCCGGGCAATGATGACGGCTTGATCAAAGCATTGGAAGGCGTGGGGGCGATTCCCCAAGCTCCACTGAGCGATGCCCAAATTCACGAATATGTCACTCTCACGCCGACGGTTGCCGGTTTCACGCGCAACCGCCAGCGCTTGATCGAAATATTCGATGGCGCGGGAGGTACCCTGAAGATGCAGATATGCCACGCCGAGATTCATCAGTGCAGTGCCTTCGTCCCGACGGTCATCTTCCTGGGCAATCGCCAGCCACTGTTCGAAGTACTTGATGGCTTGCTGTGGTTGTCCCGCATTCATGCAGGCGTGGCCAAGACCGCAGAGCGCACCGCCTTCTGCTCGGCGGTAACGGATGTCAGGAGATCGGGCTAATGTCAGCGCCTCGTGGTAGTGCTCATTAGCTTGACGACTCTCCCCAAGCGCAGCGCAAGCGGTGCCTAGATTACTTAGATGCAGGGCTTCGGCGCGGCGATCTGCCGTGCGGCGCGCCGAGGCTAGCGCAGCAGTGGCCCATTCGAACAATTCGCTTGGGTGCAGGCGCAAGGAGAGACATTGCGAGCCATTCAGCGCATACCCGCTGCACAACTCAGCGGCGAGTTGATCTCCTTCACCGTGCGCCGCAGCGCATGCTTGTCCGGCTTGAATGTTGGGCCGCTCCAGATCGAACTGGGCCAGTCCGCGCTGCATGGCTGCGCCGTCCTGACGATACAAGTTATCGGCGCTGCGAAGCCTGGCTTCGTAGTGCCGGGCGTGGCGCAGATGGGCTTCACGAAGGCTCGGCATGATGTCTGGGTCTGTGGACGGCTACTCCTCGAGGAGCGATTTCGCATGGAGCACCAGCACGGCGTGCATTTGGAAGCGCCCGGTACCGATGATGGGTTCCAGCAAACCGCGGTCGGCGAGGTTGCGGGCGGTGGTCTTGGCGTCTTCGAGATCGTCCGCGAGCCATACTGCCTGCATTGCGTCCAAATCGAAGGTGGCGGGTTTCGGCGCGAAGGCACCAAGGTAGGCATAGCGATCGCGCGTCGCTTCATCCAGCCGGTCGGTGCTCTGTTTCAGGAGCAAGGAGACCGTGGGAATGGTGCCCGTCCGCGGATCGAGCCGGTCGTCAGGCGCGGTTTCGGCGAGCAGTTTGCTGCTGGCGGAAAGCTCGGCGAGCAGGTCTTGCACGCCCCAACCCATCTGCGCTTCAGCCTCCAGCAGACGCGCCGCGACCCGGATGGCAAGAGGGAGGCCTTCTAGGTCGCTTACCAACTGGCGCGATTCGGCCGGGTGCTCCTCAGCCATCGTCGGTGCGAGCCGGGCCAGGAGTTCCAGCGCCTTCTGGTCATCAAGCTGGCCCAGCACATAGAGGTCGTTCGGCGTTGTCGCAAGTTCGCGTGCAACGTCGGCCATACGCGTAGTGAAGAGGGTGCAACAGCCGGAGCCCGCGACCTTGAAGGGGACGGCCGCCGCGGCCTCCCAGATATCGTCGACGATCAGCAGAACACGCCGATTGCGCAGCAGCGCCCGCACTTGGTTCATGACATCTTCCAGCGAGCGTTGTTCGCCGCTATCGCCAGCGCCTAAGCCGCGCGCCCAGGCAATAAGTTCGCCGAGCGGATTCGGGGATTCACCCACCGCGGCCCAGAGCACGCCGTCGGGAAAGGCCGTGATGACCTCCGAGTCGTGGGCCAAGGCGTTGACGAGCGTCGTCTTTCCCACGCCCGGCCAACCGCGGATGACGGTCAGCGCCTGTTTCTTCACGCCTTGGTTGATGCCGAAGCGTCCTTTGAGCCGGGCCAGGTCCGTTTCTCTGCCAATCAATAGGGCGGGCTGGGGCGGTGCCAGCTTTGCGGGAGTGAAGGCTGGCGCCACTTCCTGCCGAGCCGTGACACTGTCGCTGGGGTGACGCTCTTTCCATTCGACCAGTGCATGCATCAGCCTGGTCTTGAAATCATCCACGGTCGTGAACTGGCCGCGAACAAGCGTTTCGCTCAAACGTGACTTGAAGGCTTCCAGGCGATCGCGGTGCTTGTAGTCGATGGCATCGGGTGGCCAAGGATGCTTGGAATCCACCAGAAAACACAGGCGCTCCTGCTTGAGCTCGCCAGCATGGTCGAACTCGATTTCCGTGACCGATTTGTCATAACCACTCTCTATGTAGCCGTACCGGTGCGCGAAGATTCCGACGTACACGTCCGCTTTCTCGACCTTGCGCTTGCTGCCGTCAGTCGCACCTGCTCCCATGGCTTCGAAATACTCCATGGCGATGGGAAGCAGCCCCAGCTTGAGGCAGGTTTCGACCGCTGCGTCGCGATTGTCGCGAAGGTCCAGGCCGGTGCTGCTAATGATGACGTTGCTGCTGGTCACTTACTAGTAGAAATTTGCTTTTTCATGGTGAGAGGAACGGTAAGCCTACAGGAGCGAAGTTCTGGGGGTCAACTCTCGAAGGGCGTGTTGCCCAAATCGGTTGGTTAGCAAAAAGAAAAGTACCCAAGGCGGGCTGGGTATGCTAAGAGAGTGTTCCCATCATGATGGGACAGCAAAAGAGCGAGCCGCAGCTCTTTAACTATGCGGTGAATCTGGAGAAGCGGGTGAGGGCTAATCATCCGCTACGGCAGGTCAAAGCAGCTATCGATTTTAGTTTTGTGCGGGAAGAGGTAGCGCCCTGCTACGGCAGCAACGGGAACGAATCGGTCGATCCGTTAGTGATCATGAAAATGATGTTTCTGCTCTTTTTCGACGACATCAAAAGCGAACGCGAGTTGATGGAAGTGATCGGGGAGCGGCTCGATTACCTCTGGTTTTTGGATTACGGATTGGATGAGAAGATTCCCGATCACAGTGTGCTTTCCAAAGCCAGGGCGCGTTGGGGCAAGGAAGTGTTCGAGAGCTTGTTTGTGCGCACGGTGGAGCAATGCGTGGAAGCGGGGCTAGTGGATGGCAAGAAGCTCTATGTGGATGCCAGTCTGATTGAGGCGGACGCAGCCAAGGAATCGGTGATCAAAGGGGCACCGGAATTGATCGCAGCGCTCAAGCGCGCGTATCGAGCGACGGAAAGCAAACTGGAAGAGACGAGCACACCGGAGAGTTACCAGGCGGTCAACGATCGGATGATGAGCCGAAGCGATCCGGATGCGGCTTGCGTGCGCCAAGGCAGCGGTCAATCGCGGCCGCGTTACAAACATCACCGCGTGATTGACGATGCAAAGGGAGTAATTACTGCGACCGAGACCACCCCGGGCAGTATCGCCGAGAACAAAAAGCTTATGGAGCTGGTCGATCAGCACGAGCAGAACACCGGCTGCCGGGCTCAGATCATAGTGGCTGACCACAAGTATGGTACGAGCGAGAACTTTGTGGCGTGTCAGCAACGCGGGATCACCAGCCACATGGGCGATGCGTTAGGCAAAGCGCAGCAGGCACGAGAGAAGAGCGTTTTTGGCGATGAAGTTTTTACGTACGATCCAAGTCGTGACGTTTACCTTTGTCCGGCAGGGCAAATCCTCAAACCCCGACGCGTCTATAGCATTCGCCGCACGGTGGAATACAAGTCCTCCGCCAGAATTTGTGGTGCTTGTGTCTTGCGCGCCCAGTGCACTCGCTCTTCTCATGGGCGAACCGTACAACGACACGAAAAACAAGCGGCCCTGGATGTAGCACACACTCAAGCGCACAGCCTCGCCGCGCGGCGCGACCGCAAACGGCGACATCATTTGATGGAACGCAGTTTTGCTGACGCGGCCAACAATCATCACTTCAAGCGCGCCCGGTGGCGGCGTCTGTGGCGCCAACAGATCCAAGATTACTTAATCGCTGCAATCCAGAACGTGCGAATCTTGCTGGCGCATCAAAACTGCAGGAAAAGCGCGGCCGCCGCGGTCTCCTTACAAAAGGCAAACCTTCGCAAAAGGTGCGAGGTTCTGACTTTGGTCTCGTTTATGAAGTTCCGACTTCGATCGGCGTCTTTCGCTCGATTACCCAGGTGACATTTCTGGATTCGTACCAGTTCTCTCCCACGCCCGGAGAAAAGGAGGTTGAGCGGCGCAGTTCGCCGACAGACGATTTCTCGGACGACGCGTATCTGCAGTGGAAAGAAAACTCGCGCCTGGACTGGTTATGGCACGGATTTAACGCCGGAATCACTGCGCATTACTGGGATGGCTTTCACGAGATTCGTCTCAACGACAATAAACATTGGGTGCGCCAGACCTGGTTCTTCGATTTGCAGGCATCGTATGATTTCGGTACGAGAACATGGACGAGCTGGGCTGGGCGTTTTAACAACGGCTGGCCGAAATGGCGCTACCTGCTCGACGGCACCAGAATCACGCTCGGCGTCAACAACGTTTTCGACCACGATCCGCCGCACTCGAACGATAACTTCCCGCGTTTCATTTACGACACGACCGGGCAATTCATTTACGCCAGTTTGACGAAAAGATTCTGACCCGCGGCGCGAGCTCTGCATCGCGCGGCACCCAAATCTGCGACTCTCTGCGTGCTGATGTGCGCTTTCTCGGCCTTGTGTGCCGCGTGCAGCCTGAGTGCAAATAACCTCCGACGTTGTCCCGACCTGATTCTCATCGGAAAGAACAAACGCGCAGGGTTTCTCTGAAACTTTTCACCGCAAGATGGGAAAGAAAGGACAGGAGGCTCTTTGCACGCGTGCGCCTTGCTTGACCCACGCGACGAGAAACGCTCGTCGCCAACAACCAAATGCCGGCCGATCCATTCTGTAATTGGGCGAAGCCACCCGCGCGTGCGAGTTGGGTGCCGGAACCGAAGAATGCGCTGATCGGCGTAGATCTGACGACGAGAATGGCGTGCATCTTCATGAAGGTGGGCGAGCCGGAACTCGCGCTCAAGCTTCTCGAACATTCCCTTTCAGTGCCGGCCGGCGCGCATGTCGGCGAGTTGCGTGTCGCACCTCGTTGGGACCCGCTGCGGAACAAGCCACGGTTCCAGCTTCTGCTCGCCAAATACGCACCGCGCGAGTGATTACAACAGAGCTGTCGCAACAAGAAAGCTAACTCGAAACAATCCGCCAAAGCGATCGATCTTGGCGAGCACCTGCGGGCCGTGAGTTGCCTAACGAGTGATTGAATCTGTCGCTTGAGCTTATTCGCAACGTCGACGTGCACGCCAGCGCGCGCGTGTAGGCTTTCCTTCGCGGCGTCATCCTGAGCGAATGCGAAGGATCTCTCAAGTTATATTCGACGCGATAAGCACCAAGTATGGCGCGTGTACCCTTTCTGCTTTTGGGAGGTCCTTCGCTCCGCTCAGGATGACACGCATGAACAGATTATTTCAGATCCGCGAACAACGTCGGGTGCGCTTCCTGATCGGCGAGGGCTTTGGCGCGCTGCTCGCGTTTTTCCATGATGAACTTGTCCAACGC
>QHOF01000188.1:5802-6225 GCA_003219335.1 Verrucomicrobiota bacterium
GCGATCAATTTTTCAGGATCAGGAAAATCAATTCCGTAGTGACAGGCGAAACGGTGCGGCGGACAGCTCACCCGCATGTGCACTTCTTTCGCGCCGGCCTCGCGCAGGTTGACCACGCGCGCGCGTGAGGTGGTGCCGCGCACAATTGAATCGTCAACCACTACGACGCGTTTTCCTGCTACCATTTCCTTGATCAAATTCAATTTTACGCGCACGTCGAAATCGCGGATCAGCTGACTCGGCTGCAAAAATGTGCGGCCAATGTAGTGGTTACGGACGAAGGCGTGGACATAAGGAATCTTTAGTTCCTGGGCGAAACCGAGCGCGGCGTAGTTTCCTGAGTCGGGCACCGGCACGACGATGTCGGCTTCGACCGGAAATTTTCTCGCCAACTCGCGGCCCATTTCCATGCGCACCTTTCCG
>QHOF01000189.1 GCA_003219335.1 Verrucomicrobiota bacterium
TCCACACGGCCGTGTGGGAGTCTCGTGCGTCAGGCGCGTTGGTTGTGCCGGTGGCTGTCCAGGTATTGTCAGTGCATGCTGCCCCATCCGGTATCTTCGGAAGCGTATAACTACTATTCGCAGGTGCCATTACCTGAGGCATCATCTCACTATGGTTTCTACCGGTCGCTGCCGGAAGCGCTCGTAGATCAGCATCCTCCCGCTGCCCCAACTCGTGGTGAATTCTTTGTTCGTAGGAATAGGAGCTTGCCACCAAACGTTCCGCTAACACGGGGCGGGCCAGACATTCCGCGATAATAAACGGATCGTTCCCGAGCGCTTCAAATAGTTCGCGCAACACCTCCGTCTGTTTGGTGTGCTGCGCCATGCGGTCCATTTCGGCCTGTAACTGCTCAGCGGTAATCGGCCGTTGCCAGTAATCCTCCAGCGCCTGTGAGCGCAGATAATCTGCGACTTTCTTCTCCAGCTGCGCCTGAGACATCACTGCATCCAACGATGGCTTGCGATCAGGGCGCTCTTTCGGCCAGATCCGGTGGCGCCAATAGACTTCTTCAATGGCTTGCTGATAGGACACACGCTCCGCAAATGTGAGCGTTCTTTGGGAAACTTTCGCCGGCGTTTCGGAATGCAGGAAAGCTAGCAATGTCCCAGTCACGATGGAAGATACGGCTCCGCAAACAAGCAGGGCGATTGAAGCGCGGGCAGATTGAGAGGTTGATTTTTCTAGCATAGGAGGGCTGCGTTGGAATTGTTTAGCTGTCGATCTATGGAATCGGGACGCACGTTTTAGCACAGGCACGTCGCGTGCGCGATTTTTTTCTGCTGAAATTCGAAATTCGAATCTCCCGATCGTCGCGCTGATACTCCGAAAGAAAGCGTTGAAGCCGGGTGAGAGTAACCAGTCAGGGTTTCCCGCGAAGTTCTCGCACCGTCAGCGCCGGGCGGCCATTCACGGGTGCGTACGTTGCTTCAGCTTTGCCATCGCTGCGTATGAAGCGCCGTTCCCTGGCCGTACTATCCAGCTTCCACGTCGCGCCGGCGCGATTGGCCTTTAGGAATCTCGCGATTTCCTTCTCGGAAAGATCAGTGCCTTTCACATGGAAATAGCTCTCCGAAACGCTCCGGCCATTAGCAAAGGTCACCTGGTAAAGATACCGATCTTTTTTGTAAAGGACGCTTACCGTCCCATCGTCGCGCAGGTGTCTCTCCATTATCGCACCATACGCATCATCGACTTGATCGTAGCCGTCGCCCAAGCTTCCGGAGACCAGGCTCGCGGCTGCGAAGACGCTGAAGGAAAGAACGAGAAACTTTTTCATGATTGTCATTGCGACAGGGTCGGCCAATCGGCAAGCTCGGAATTCCATCTGAATGGAGCCGCCACCGCTGCCTACTAAGAAACGTTTTCCGTGGATTTTTTATTGGATCGTTCTCGCTCTCATCATTCTTGTCGCATTGGCGCCACTGGGCTCCGTGGTCACGTGTGGTGTAATCGCTAACGCGCACGGCTGCCATGTGGACGAAGGCTCGGTTCATCCCTGTATCATCAACGGAAAAGATTATGGTCAGCTTCTTTATACGCTCGGCGTAGCCGGTTGGTTGATGCTTGTTACTCTTCCCGCTGGAGTATTTGCATTTATGATTTGGCTCATCGTTCTGGTCTTCCATCGTGCAAGCTGGCGAAGGCGCTTCTCAAGCTGATTTCGCCCATGCCTGGCATGGCGCAGCTCCTGTTTAGCTCGTTCTGAAGGCTTTTAATTTGCGGCCGAGCGCGGAAGAAAGCGAAGCGCCCAACAGCACCACGAACCCAGCGACACAAACCCACGCGAACCAGTCGCCGGCGCGCGTGTAGAATGTTTCCTCGCGCGCGACATTCATCTTTCCGGTAAGAGATACAAAGCGACCGGGCACCGTCGAGGTTTCCGCCAGAATGCGACCGCGATTATCGCTGAGAGTCAACACACCGTTGCGCGCCGCGCGCGCGAGCGCGAAACCATTCTCGACACCGCGCAGTATGGCCATGCGCGAGTGCAGCCAGCGATCAATGTTGAAATCCCATGCGGGCACTAGCAGTAAATTCGCACTTTCAGCTGCGTATTGGCGACTGAGCTTGGGGAAATCCATGTCCTTGCAAATTTGCAGTCCCCAACGTCCGGACGGTTCGCCGAGAGTCACTCGCGCGCGTCCCGGCTTTTCTGGTTCGACACCCGGAATGAGATGATGTTTGTCGTAGTTCGCCTGCAATTGGCCATCCGGCGAATAAAAGCGGGAAGAATTGAAGGCGCCCGATGGCGTTTGCCGAACAAGGCCAACGATAATTGCCGCGTGAGCGGCTGCCGCAGCTGAAGAAAAGAGCGCATCCAGTTGCCCTAGAGCGCTCTCGCTGATGCGCCCGATTTTCTCCGGAAGCACAACCGCCCGCGTTCCAGTCGGCGTAACGTGGCGGACCTCGTCGGCGTACTCACGAAAAAGCTCCAGCGTTTGCTCTTCAGTTCCAAGATACACGCTCATCGGCACATCCTTTGCGCTGAGCGTCACGGCTACCGGTTGAGCCAAAGGATTGGCGTGCAAACGCCATTCGCCAAAAACGAATACTGTGCACACGATGACGCCCACAGCGATGGCGAGGCTGCGGCGTTGCGCTGATTTTCCCAGGCCGCTGAGGAGAGCTGCCACTGCGCTGGCAAACAGAAGCACAACGAAACTAATTCCCCAAAGACCGGTCACCGAAGCGATCTGGATCACGGGGAGACAATTCATTTGTGTGTAGGCGAGATTGCCCCACGTGCTGTGAGGCGACACGAGCGCGTTCAGATATGCG
Organism: Verrucomicrobiota bacterium; assembly: GCA_003219335.1. GTDB lineage: Bacteria > Verrucomicrobiota > Verrucomicrobiia > Chthoniobacterales > UBA10450 > Udaeobacter. The sequence continues at coordinate 2,822 of QHOF01000189.1, forward strand.
CAGGTTACCCAGTAAACAGGGAAAGCGAGTGACGCGAGGAAGAGCAGCCCGCGCCGAACAAACCCGCGCATGAATAGAACACCCAATCCGAAAACCACGGGAGGAATTACGAAGTACAGGATGATGACTTGCAGCGGCAGTTCCATCTCATGCCTGACGTAGTTCCATTGATTCATTTCGCCGAGGAGCCATGCGATTGAACCGAGCAGAAAAGCGACGACGCCGTGAACTCGTGGTGCAATTGCCAGCACCGGAACAGGCGCCAACCAGAGCAACCACCAAATCGGATGCAGCCCGGTGCCGAAATAAAAAAATACCGCTGAGGTGAGACCGGCAACGACGATGAGAAAGAAAATGTAAAGTTTCAGAGAGAACTCCGCGTACCGATTTACCGCGCAGCGTACACGACCTTGCCGCCCACAATCGTGGTTTCCACTTTTACATTGCGAATGGCTTCCGGTTTGAGGTCGAAGATGTTGCCGGTCAGGATGACCATGTCGGCCAGTTTGCCGGGCGCGATCGATCCCTTGTCGTGCTCTTGAAATTCGGCAAATGCCGCGCCCATGGTGTAGGCTTCCACCGCTTCGGGCAGCGTGATCTTTTCCTCGGGAATCCAGCCAGCGGGATTCTTGCCATCAAGCGTGGCGCGGGTGACTGCGGCGTAAAGTCCCAGCACGGGATTAAGCGGAGCGACAGGCCAGTCGGTCCCAAAAGCCAGCGTCACGCCGTGATCGAGGAAACTGCGCCAAGCGTAGCTGCATCGCGCGCGGTCGTGGCCCAGAGGTTTTTCTGCCCAGCGACCATCGTCGATGGCGTGATACGGCTGCATCGAAGCGATCACGTGCAGCTTCGCAAACCGCGCAAAATCTTTCTGAGCCATGTGCTGCGCGTGCTCGATGGTAAAGCGCCGGTCATGGTAACCGTGTTGCTTTTCGATATCGCCGAAGATGTCGAGCATCATGGAAATCGCGCGGTCGCCGATGGCATGAACGCGCACCTGCAATCCGGCGGCATCGGCCTGCATTAACCGGTCGCGCATGGCGCCGGGCGGATGCATTTCATCGCTCAACAGGCCGCGGTTTCCCGGGTCATCGGCGAACTGCTCAAACATGTAAGCGGTTCTTGAGCCTAACGAGCCGTCGGCATAGCCCTTTACTGCGCCGAGCCGCAAGTAAGTCGAACCCCACGCGTGGCGAATGCCAACTTTTGCCTGGTCCTGCCACTGGGTCTCCATCGGCACCGCGTAAATCCGCGTGGTGAGTTCGCCGTTTTCCGCGAGCTCGGAGTACGCCGCCACCTCGGCAAACTCCGGATTCATGTGCTGCACGCTGGTGACGCCCAGCGATGCGGCATGTTCCAGCGCCCGGCGAGCAGCGCGCAGTCGTTGCTCGTGCGCCATCGGCGGAATCGCCTTTTGGATCAGGTCCTGCGCCGCGTCCTTGAAAATGCCGGTGGGATTTCCGCTCGCGTCGCGCATGATTACTCCGCCCGGAACATCGGGAGTCTTCGCGTTAATGCCGGCCAGCTTCATGGCTGCTGAGTTGGCGAGCGTCTCGTGTCCGTCGTAGCGATTTACGAAGACCGGTGTGTGACCGGTTACCGGGTCAACGAGCTCTTTGGTCGGAAGCTGCGGGTTAGGCCATTTTGTTTCATCCCAGCGGCCGCCCAGAATCCACCCGCCTTTCGGCGTCTTTTTCACCTGCTCCGCGATCTGCCCGGCGAACTCCTGCGGGGTTGCTGCGTCTGTTAGGTTAACTTCATCCAGCTGCGCCCCACCGTCGATGAAATGCACATGCGCATCATTGAACCCGGGCAGCACGAGTTTGCCGCCGGCATCAATCACTTTGGTTTGCGGGCTGCGCCACAAGTCAATTTCCGCGCGCGAGCCCACGGCCACGATGCGATCGCCGATCACCGCCACTGCTTCCGCCCTGGGATGCTGTTTATCTACCGTATAAATCGCGGCGTTCGTTACGATCAAAGTTGCCGCTGGCTTTGGCTCGCTGTTCGCCCAGACGCTCGTCATAAGTAACAACAAATAAACCGCAAGGTTACGTTTCATAATAATATCACGAACCCGGAAGATTTGTTTTCGCTTGGAGCCTGCTCGGTCAAGATCAAAGCAGACTGCTGTTACAGTGCTAGACTCATTGATGCAACATGAGCAACCAGATTGATACCCGGGAATTCTCAATTAACGATTACAAAGCGGCGCTGCAGCTGTGGCAGCGAGTGGAAGGTATCGAGATCGCGGAGGGCGATGACCAGCGAGGCATCGCTCAATTTCTGGAGCGCAATCCAGGATTGAGCCGCGTCGCTATGGATGGATCCGCCGTAATCGGCGTGGCGCTTTGTGGCCATGATGGGCGCCGCGGACACATTTATCATCTGGCGGTTGATCCCGATTATCAGGGACGCGGACTCGGCAAACGTTTACTCCACGAGTGTCTGGACAGTCTGCGCCGGGTCGGGCTTGAGCGAGCGATTATTATGGTAGCGAATGACAATCCTCGCGGGCGGGGGTTTTGGCTTCGCTACGGCTGGGAGGAAATTCCTGGCGCTGTCCCGATGGGAATTGATCTGTAGCGAGTCGATCCATTGCCAAGGTGTGAAAGTAGGCGGTCAACATTTTCGGACGATCTGGCTTAAGCCGGATGATGAATGCGTGGTAGAGCTGATCGATCAGCGATTTTTGCCGTATCGCTTTGTGATTGAAGATGTCCGTACCGTCGAGCAGATGGCAACGGCGATCCGCGATATGCATGTTCGCGGAGCGGGGCTGATCGGCGCGAGCGCGGGATACGGGATGTATCTTGCGGCAATCGAGGGTGCGTCACGCGGTTCATTCGATGAGCACATGACCCGCGCAGCGGCACAGCTCAAGGCAACGAGACCGACAGCAGTGAACCTTTCGTGGGCGATCGAGCGCCAGCTAAAGAGCATCGCCGAAGGAAAGAGCGCAGGTGAGAAAGTCGCTCTGGCTCTGCGCACAACTAAACTGATTGCTGATGAAGACGCGGAGCATTGCCGGATGATTGGGCAACACGGATTGAAGCTCATTCAACAAATTGCTCAAAAGAAAGCGGGAAAGTTCGCCACGGCGAATCCGTCCTGTGGCGGACCAGTGAACGTGCTCACGCATTGCAACGCAGGATGGCTCGCTTTTGTTGATTACGGTTCGGCCACTTCGCCGATTTATGCCGCACACG
>QHOF01000190.1:0-521 GCA_003219335.1 Verrucomicrobiota bacterium
AGATATGATTCCTTCTGTGACCAAAGTCCCAATCCCCTATAGTCTTGTCGTACCAGCTCGAAAGGAGGAGGAAACAATAGGACAAGTCCTTCGTAACATCCAGAGTAACATCCAGAATATGACTGATGATTTAATTGTAGTTGACGGTCATTCCACAGACAGAACCGTGGCAATCGCCGAGCAGTATGGTGCCAGAGTAATTCAAGACAATCGTCGTGGGAAGGGGAACGCGGTTCGACTTGGACTCGCAGTAGCACAGCACGCAATTACGGTCTTTATCGATGCCGATGGTTCCCACGATCCGACAGATATACCCAAGTTGATCGCTCCCATTGCCGCCGGTGAGGCTGATTTGGTCATTGGTTCTCGGATGCTGGGTGGTAGCGAGGAACTATTTGGCTGCGTGTCGGAGGTAATTCGTTTGTTGGGAAGCCTCGTGATTAGTCTATCAATAAATTATCGGTATGGAGTGAGGCTTACGGACTATCAAAACGGCTTTCGAGCCATTAGGACCGAGGTTG
>QHOF01000190.1:533-1459 GCA_003219335.1 Verrucomicrobiota bacterium
AGCAGGAAATGGCAATGAAATGCCTAAAATACGGTTATCGTGTTGTGGAGCTTCCCGCGCACGAATACCGCCGTAAAGGCGGAATATCGAAGATCAACGTGATGCGTGTAGCGCACATATATGTTTGGAATCTTCTATGCGGGCTGCTCGGTCTGAGGAGGGTTAAAGCAGAGACGAGTTCTACTCCAGCTGCTCCTTTGGATGGTGCTCCTATGCTAGCTTCTGAAAAGCCTCTCCTGAGGGCTGCCGTGGCAAGAGTATGTCCGGTATGTGGCACGTCTGCGAAACAATCGCCGGTAGTTTTCCATGGGAATCTTCAGCTCTCCCGGTGTACCGGTTGCGATCTTGTATACCAGGCCCGTCGGCCCACGGCGGTAGAAATGGCGACAACATATGGCAGTGACTACTACAACTACTGGGGGCTTGAAAAGGATTTTGAGGTTCTGTGGAATATGAAGGTAAAAACTTGTAATGCGTATGTGGATCTCCTGCGGCGCCATCTCCAGGGCGCGGTGTCATCCTTCAAAATGTTAGACATCGGTTGCGCTCACGGATTCATGCTGGAAGCGGCCCGCCAGTCGGGTTTCCATGCCGTTGGCATTGAAATCTCTCCGGCGGCTGCTGTTGCTCGAGAGCGGGGATTCACTGTTTACGACTGGCCTCTCCAAGAACTCTGTTTGCCTGCCGAAGAGTTTGATGCAGTAACGATAGTCGATGTTATAGAACATATTCCAGATCCAGAACCTTTCATGAAGGAGGTTTATAGGATTCTCAAGCCTCAAGGGGCCGTGCTCATAGTGACACCGGACGTAGAAAGCAAGACAGCCCAAATGATGAAGGCCAGGTGGCCTCACTATAAGCTAGAGCACGTTGTATATTTCAGCGAACGTTCTCTGTCGTTGCTTCTAAGAAAGACAGGATTCAGC
>QHOF01000190.1:1487-2057 GCA_003219335.1 Verrucomicrobiota bacterium
CCTCACCTTCGAATATGTCCTCAGACACTTTCAGAAATATGCACCAGGATGGATGAGTACGGCATTGGCTTTTCTCCACTCTGTGCTCCCAGACTTTTTAACAAGGACACCTGTCCGGTTGCCGACAGAAATGTTGGCCATAGTTCAACGCGGAACCGCATCCCGGCCTGGGGGACTGACCCAACCATCTTCGACCGGAGACTAAATCCGATGAGTCCGACTGAAGTGTGGGCCTCATTAGCTTCTTTACCCGAATTAAAGGCAGGTCGGCGGCATGATATGACCGCTATGGGGTTCTGCATTGGTGTTTTGATATTCGCATTGATCATTGGATACTTTTGCCAAATCGGTAACTTTGGTGTCGAGACAGACTTCTTTGGGGCATACGCTCCGCAGGCCGAGAATATCATCGCGGGGCGGCTGTAACCCTATCAACACAATCCACCGGGCTACATGATTCTTTTGGCTGCGGTCCCCTTCCTTGCTGGCGATCTCTTTGTAGCTGGCAAAGAGAACTCATCGGCGCAGGGGCGATTACAGCTCACATCGTGGCAAAGTGACTTCGATTAG
>QHOF01000190.1:2082-14492 GCA_003219335.1 Verrucomicrobiota bacterium
TTTTAGCTCCGACGACCTAACCTGCCAACGGATTCAATCAAACGCGGTAATCCGAGGCTGGAAAGTGTCGCCTATAATCAAAGGTATATTGACTTACGTGCCTGTGCTTAATGCACGGCGTCAGAATCATGCAACCAGCGGAGGCGCTAATACTTCACGTTATTGCTACTCGGTTTGGCTTCGTCATTTAATAACAGCGCCTTATAGGTATGGGTTCAAGATTACTCGGGCCCGGATTGGTGAGCTGGGACCGGGCGACAGTATAGGGATTCGTCTGGCGGCTCTGCTCACGGGAGCTAGCCGGTATGTCGGTCTAGATACCGTGCCTTTTTCAGCAAAAGCCGATCTCGAACCTATTTTTGAAGAGCTCGTTTAGCTTTATTCTCGCAAAGAGCGAATTCCTGACCACAACGAATTTCCCCGTGTTCGACCGAGATTGGAATCATACGAATTCCCAAAGCATCTTGTAGACTGGGAAAATTTTTCTTCCACGGCTGAGAATGTACGCATGGAACTGCGTACGGATTTAGGGAGTGGTCAATTTGTCGACTACCGGACCCCGTGGACATCGCCAAGCGAAGTCGCTGCGTCCTCGCTGGATTGATCTTCTCGCAGGCCGTTCTTGAGCACGTTGATGGTTTAGAAGAAACCTATGAGGCAATGTCCGTGTGGTTAAAGCCCGGCGGTTACGCTTTCCACGTCATTGACTTTACTGCTCATCAGCTAGCGCCTTTTGGAACGGGCATTGGGCTTATTCTGATCTCCAATGGCGAATAGTGAGAGGACGGCGTGAGTTTCTCTTGAATCGAGAGCCGCTCAGCACTCATCTCGCGTGCATAGAGAAAGTTGGACTCGAGGTAGTTTTTCCTAAAACGGGAATTCAATAATGACGGGCTCAACCAGCAAGATTTATCCATACAATTTCGGGCACTCGATGCCGCTGATTTTCGGACTAGCGGGGCGGTACTGATCCTTCGTAAGCCATGATGGAAAGCAATGAGCACCATGAGCAACTGCGTTTGGCAACGACCGTCGGCGGGCTACTGTCATCGCACCGCATAACTTACTTCAGTCGTCCTGCGAGGCCTAATAACGTGTTCCCAGTACTTTCTATTATGAATGTACGCAGCTGGAGCAGAGGGAAATCTTAGGTGTATTCAAAGGGCACTCGGATACCGAGGTGCTCCCTCATCTGTACGAAGAAGCAGGATTAGATTTCGTGAATGAACTGCGTGGCATGTTTGCCTTGGCAATTTATGACACAAAGACACACAGTTTGATTTTGGCGCGAGACCGTTTCGGGATCAAGCCTCGTTTCTATGCACCAGGCGAAGACCGCCTGGCGTTCGCGCGTGAGATCCGGGCGCTTTTAAAAGTCCCCTGCAATTAATCTGTATTCTGATAGGCGGGTGATTTATGATTTCGCTGCGCTTTTCTATGGCTCTGCGCGTATTGCCTGCACATTCTGAACGAGTCTTTACGATCGTTCGTACAAACAAATCAAATCCTTAAGCAGTTCGGGTAATTGAAAACGAGAGGCTGAGTTTTTCGTAGTAACTTTTTATGAAGTGCCGTCTTCTTTATCTTGTCGGTCAATTAAGTCCGGGCGGACAAGAGCGCCAGCTTTCTTATCTTTTACGGGCCATGGACCGGGAACGTTACAGACCAGATGAAGATGATATGCATGTCCCTCGGATTCGAGCACTCCACATTCCTCTCCATTCTCTTTCTGGCTCACACTCCGGAATCGCAAAACTCGGAGCTTTTCGTCAATTGGTCCTACGGTTGAAACCCGAAGTGGTGCATTCCTACAGTTTTTATACCAATTTTGCGGTTTGGTGGGCGACGGTGGGAACGAAGGTGATTCCGATCGGTTCAATCCGGCAGGATTTCATAAACGAACGCCGTGAAGCAGGTATGGTGTTAGGCACCCTTAGTGCACGGTTACCAGCCGCCCATATATCCAACAACCTGGCCGCGAAGAATACCATAGAACGATCTGCGTCAATTTCAAAGCCGACCCGCGTATACTTAGTCAGAAACGCGGTGGATTGTGACCAGTTCAAGTTTCGGCCTCTACCATTGGACGGACCATCACTGATTGCGGTGGTTAGACTCTATCGGGAAAAGCGATGGGACAGGCTTCTAAAGTGCGTTGCAGTCGTGGCGGCAAGCGGTTTGTATTTATCGGTCCGCCTCGTCGGCGAAGGTCCCTTGCGCAATGAACTCAAGTCACAGGCGAGGCATCTCGGCCTTAATGGGCTGGTACAATTTCTGGGACATCAAGACAACATATCAGCCTTGCTGGAAGACTCGACCTTTCTGGCTCACACCGCTGATGAAGAGGGTTGCCCTAACGCGGTAATGGAGGCGATGGCATGTGGTCGCGCCGTGGTGGCAACGGATGCGGGGGATATTCCGTCGCTTGTTGAGGATGAGAAGACTGGCTTCGTCGTCGCCCGCGGGGATGATGCAAAACTTGTCGAGCGGTTGGTAACTCTAATCACGAACCGGGATCTGTGCTGCCGAATGGGGGAAGCTGCTCGTGCCAAGGCGGAACGGCAGTTTGGATTGGATCGTCTTGTTAACGAAACCTTGGACGCTTACGAACGAGCTGGCTGGAGCCGTTAAGTATCTAAATCTCAGCTGAGGAATCTGTTTGAGCTAGCCTCATTATTTATTTCAGGCAACCTTGCACCTAGGGTCCTGAGTCTTTCGTGAGAGAAAATTCACTACAACATTTTGTCTGTCCTTGCTGTCACAGCAATCTTCTTTTAGAAAGCATCGCGAACAAGCAACGGGATGAGATTGAAGAAGCTTTTTTGATTTGTGGCACGGGACAACATCGATTCCAAATAAGACAGTTTATACCCCGCTTTGTCTCGACACACGATACAACCTCCTCTTTCGGTTTTGAGTGGAACAAACACCCCAGAACTCAATTTGACTCTGTCAATGGGATGCAGCTTTCTGAAGCGCGCTTTATCAGACAAACTAACTGGCCCAGGGATCTTTCGGGAGAAAAGATTTTGGAAGTCGGCAGCGGAGCAGGGCGGTTTACGGAAATAGCTCTGAAAACTGGAGCACAGGTCTTCTCCGTCGACGCAAGTCAGGCAGTGGATGCCAACTGGAACAACAACGGGCATTATCCGAACCTGTCTTTGTGTCAGGCTAGTTTATACGAGTTGCCTTTTCCGAAAGGCTATTTCGACAAGGTATTCTGTTTCGGTGTCTTACAACATACACCAGACGTGGCGCTGGCTTTTGCAACGATAGCCAAGTTTGTAAGGCCGGGAGGCGAATTAGCAGTCGATGTATACAACAAGAATTATTGGCGCAACTATCATACCCCAATATACTTGCTACGACCCATTACCAAACGTATCTCTCACAATAGGTTGTATCGATGGGTCGCGTGGTGGGTACCGCGTCTTTTGCCGGTCTCTACGTGGTTACGCAACCACATTCCATTTGTAGGGCGGCAAGTCAGTGCTCTTGTACCAATTTCTAACTATGACGCGTTATTACCGACCGAGTCGTCAGAAATCATCGAACAATACTCGATTCTAGATACTTTCGATACTTTGTCCCCAAAATATATTTGGCCCCAGCGCCCCGATACGATGCATCAATGGTTTGTGACCGCAGGTTATGAAAATATTGATTTCGATAATGATACAGTGTTTGCGATGAGGGGAAGAAGAAAACTTACCTGAAAGTATAGAGTTGCAGAGCGCCTTCGGAGTTGGCCACGGGCCGCGGGCTTAGCTCGTACGATCTGCTATTCGGGAATCATTAATGGTGACACCTTTTACGCTGCGGAATATGACTGAACAGTCCCTTTTACAGGTTTGCTCTTGCGCATCGGGTGTGTTCGCGGTCGTGGCGGAAACTCCTTGGCCTCGATATTCAACTGGCGAGGATTCCTAACCATGTGCGGCATTGCAGGTTGGTTGGGAGAACGGCTGCAGGGGGAAGGTTATGCCATGCAGATGGTGCAGGCCCTTCACCACCGAGGGCCCGACGCGAGTGGAATCCGCTCATGGCCCGAGGCAACTCTGGTTCACACGCGCCTCAGCATCATCGATCTGAGTCCGACTGGGGCACAACCCATGGCCAACGAGGATGGAACCATCTGGACTGTCTTCAATGGTGAGATCTACAATCATCGAGAACTTCGACATGATCTGGAGTTGCGTGGCCATCTATTCAGAGGCAAGTCGGACACGGAAGTGTTGCCTCATCTTTATGAGGAGCATGGCGCCGAGTTTGTCAGCAGATTGCGTGGTATGTTCGCGTTGGCGATTTATGACACGCGTGCCCGAAGGTTAATTCTCGCGCGTGATCGTTTCGGGATCAAGCCGCTCTTCTACTCACCGGGAAGGGAACGGCTCGCGTTCGCTAGTGAAATCAACGCCCTCCTTGAGCTGCCCGGCATTGATAATCGCCCCGATAAACAAGCAATCTATGATTTTGCCGCACTGTTCTATATCCCTGCGCCTGAGACATTTTACAAGGGTATCCGGGCCCTCCAACCCGGGGAACTAATAGAAGCTCGGCTGGATGCTGACGAAGTCTCGTGGAAGACATGGACCTACCATCGGTGGTCGATTACTCCTGATCCTGGGATGACACTAACCGAGGCAACAGATCGGGCTGAGACTTTGTTGACGACGGCCGTTCGTCGGCAAATGGAAAGCGACGTTCCAATCGGCTCTCTTCTCAGTGGAGGAATCGACTCCTCCCTAGTCAGCGTTGCTGCCCAAGAGGTGCTGCACGGTGGGCTTCAAACATTCAATGTGCGGTTTGCAGAGAAGGAGTACGACGAAACGTGGGCAGCAGTGGCGGTGGCAAGGCATATCGGGAGCGATCATGAGACGCTCGAAATGAATGGCGTTCGAGGGAACTGGGACAATGTAACCGACCTTCTCTTGCACGCGGGCCAGTTGTTTTCCGACACGTCGCTTTTCGCTGCTAACGGTCGCGCTCTCTGGGGATGGAGGCGATGAAGGATTTGCTGGCTATCATCAGTATTGGCAGATTGCGAGGATCGCACGCTGGCAGGCGTTGCCTGCTTCTCTGAGACTTGGCATATCTGCGGCGCTGGCTCCTCCGGGTTTGCTCGGGATGGTGCCCGAACGGCTGCTCCAACGGCTGCGAGCGCTGGCTGGCGCCGACAACACGGCTGTCATTCAGAGCTTGTTTAGTTGGCTAGATGAAGAAGAACACAAACGACTTTGTAGGGATGCGGACCTTCTCCCAGTGCGTAGATTATTTGAACCACGCTGGGAATACCATCTGCCTCCAAGCGCTTCCCGGCTGGACAGGCTCTCTGCGCATGCCACGGAAATCAATGCGCGCCTAACGTTGCCCAATGATTTTCTCTTCAAGATGGACACGGCAAGCATGAAGGAAAGCTTGGAAGTTCGGGTCCCGATGTTGGATGAGGATCTGTTCGCTTTCAGTCTGTCGCTTCCGCATCACCTCAAGGTGAAGGGCCGAACATGCAAACGGGTATTACGCGAGGTTGCCAGACGCAGGCTGCCTTCCGCAGTTGCTAATAAGCCTAAGTGGGGATTCGCGATCCCGCTAGATACTTGGGTGAATGCGGATTTCAAGACGCGCTTGAGAGATGCCCTGCTCGGCCCCTCCACAAGACTGCCCGAATTCTTTCGGCCAGAAACCTACCGGCCCATGATAGAGGCCTTTTGCGAGGGGCGTCCCTATCCTGGCATTTCCCGCGATGGACTCCACGCACGGGCACTAATGCTGCTCTCTGTCCAATTGGCGCTTGTCCGTTGAAGACTCGCTCACTCACTCTGCTGGATTTACGGAAAGAGTGCTCTGAGCCCACATTGAAAGTGATAGTGAAAAAATCGACTTGGCCTAGCTGGCATTGTCCAGGCCACCGAAAACCGCTTGAGGACAAGGGCGATGTCCTTCTTTGCCCTGACGGAGATCAGTTTCCGTCCCGAAACAGAATTCCGCGCTTCGTTACGAACGGTAATTATGCCGATGCGTTTGGTCCTGAGGCGAAAAGGTACCGCCTTACACAGTTAGACTCCTATTCGGGAACGACAATCACGCGCGACCGTGCTCGCCAATGTGTAGGAGAAGAACTATGGTCGCAGCTCTCTGGAAAACAAGTCTTGGAAGCCGGCTGCGGTGCAGGGCGTTTTACAGAGATTCTTCTCGGCAGGGGCGCATGTGTCACCTCGATCGACATAACCAAAGCCGTTGATTCTAATCAGGAGAATTTTCTTCGGAGCGAGTCTCATAGAGTCGCCCAAGCAGATATTGAACATCTTCCTTTTGCGCCACAGGGGTTTGATATCGTGTTCTGTCTTGGAGTCATCCAAAATACGTCCAGTCCTGAAAAGTCTGTATCTTGCCTATATGAGCAGGTAAGACCTGGTGGGACTCTTATCATAGATCATTCTACTCACAGCCTCTCATGGTATAGCAAAACTGCTCCGCTGTTTCGTCGCTTGTTTCGCCGTTTGCCCCCCGAAGAAAGCATAAAGTGGACAGAGAAAATAGTCGATCTTCTGTTACCGCTTCACAAAATGGTGCGCAATTTTCACTCGGCTCAAATGTTGCTTAGCCGGGTGTCCCCGGTAGTTTGCTACTATCGTGCCTTTCCCGAACTGAACGACCAACTCCAACGAGAATGGGCGTTGCTCGACACACATCAATCGCTGACTGCTTGGTATAGACACGCCCGCACGCGCGGGCGGATACGCCGGACGCTCGAACAGCTGGGCCTACAGGAAATCTGGTGCGAGTATGGGGGCAATGGCGTGGAAGCGCGTGGCAAGCGGCCGCTTTCATAGAACTCAACTACCGGTTCCTGTTTTTTCGTTACCTTCCCCAGATTACCTTGTTCCCAAGGCTTCTAAGCTCTCTACAATATCTCAACTTCACAAAACAACTGCGAAAGGAGTAAGCAGAATTGATGATTCCACCTGTCAAAATCTACTTTCCGGATGAAGACCGAAAACAGATCCTCACCGCAATCGATGAGTGTCTAAGGACTGGCCAACTCACGCTTGGCAAATACGTAAAAGCCTTCGAAGACAAATTTGCCAAGATGGTAGGGACGCGTTATGCGATTGCCGTAAACTCTGGGACGAGTTCGATAGAAATTCCTCTAAGAATTTTTGGCGTTAAGGGAAAGGAGGTAATTGTCCCTACAAACACTTTTTTCGCGACGCCGGGAGCGGTGCTGCATGCCGGAGGTCGTGTTCGTTTCGTTGACGCTGACCCTCAAACTTTTTCAATTGACGTGGAGAGCTTACGAGAGGCCATCGGGCCTGAGACAGTAGGTGTCATCGTCGTGCATATTGCCGGTATCGTAACGCCCCGCATGACTGAAATTCAGGAGATTTGCAAAGAGCATGGTCTTTGGCTTCTTGAGGATGCAGCCCACGCGCACGGCGCCTCCTATTATGGACGGATGGCGGGGGCTTTTGGCCGAGCAGCGTCTTTTTCGTTCTTTCCTACCAAAGTCATCACCTCTGCCGAAGGAGGCGTGATCGCCACCAATGATGTAAAAGTTTATGAAGAGGCGCTTATCTACCGCGACCAGGGCAAGGCCGAGTCCTCGTCTAATTTCCATACTCGCCTAGGATATAATTGGAGAATGAGCGAGCCTCATGCGATCATCGGCATTTCTCAACTCGCTCGTCTACAGGAATTCACTGTTGCTCGGTCTCGCATCGCAGGTATTTATGACAGAGGATTGAAAGATATTCCTGGTGTGCAAGCGTTCCGTCTGCCCGAGGGATGCCTTTCCAACTACTATAAGTACATTGCCCTTCTTGAGAAAGGCGTTGACCGGTCTCTCCTAAAAAAACAGCTGCGCGAGAGATATCAAGTCGGATTGAGTGGCGAGGTTTACGATGTACCCTGTCATCAGCAACCTATATTTAGACCGTACAGCGCTGGGGAATTTCCCAATGCTGAAGACATCTGCAGGCGGCACATCTGTTTGCCGATTTACTCCAATATGACCGATAACGAAGCCGAGTACGTATTGTTTGCATTGAAAAGTGCCCTGGTAGAAATACCAACCCAAAGAAACAGGACTGCTTCAGTTGCCTAGTTAGTTCTCATGAAACGTCCGTATAGACGTTCGGAATTTGACAGCAACCTCAACTAATAGGGAGAGTTAAACTATGCGAGTGGCAGTGATCGGGGGTAGTGGATTTATCGGGTCTCATGTTGTGGACACTCTTCTGAACGAGGGACACGAGGTCACCGTATATGACATCATGAGGCCTCATCGTGAAGATGTACGACACGTTTTCTTAGACCTATTCGATTTTCACAAAGTGGTGATCGGTTTGGCAGGCAACTATGACGCGATATATCTTCTAGCCGCGATGGCGAACGTGAATGACATTTACAAGAATCCTGTCGAAACGGCAATTGTAAACATCCAAGGTGTGGTGAATGTTGTTGAAGCAGTTAGAAGACATGGAGGCAGGCTCATACTATCGAGCACTGTATGGGTTTACATGTTGGCAGAGCAAGAACATGTCAATGAGGAAACTCCTCTTTTGGTTCAGAATGTGAACCATACCTACACTGCCTCCAAAGTAGCCGCCGAACTGTACATTAAAAGTTACAGCAATCTGTATGGCACCGAGTTTACAATTCTCCGCTATGGAATCCCGTACGGTCCACGGGGACGAGAGGGAACCGTCATATTCAACTTCGTAAAGAGGGCGCTAAACGGTGAATCACTCATCATCGACGGGGATGGTAGCCAATACCGGAATTTTATCTTCGTGGTGGATCTCGCCAAGGGCAACGTCGCCGCTCTTCAGCCAACGGCAAAAAACCAGATTTATAACCTCGAGGGTATTAGACCTGTGACTATCAAAGAAGTTGCCGAAACTATAAGCAGAATAATCGATGGTGTAAGGATAGAATATAGGGAGGCACGCCCCGGTGACTTTAAGGGAAGAATAGCAGCAAACGACAAGGCTCTAAAGCAATTGGGCTGGAAACCAACCGTTGATCTCGAAGAAGGAGTAAGAAAATACGTCGAGTGGTATAGGCAAGTGGTCAAACGAAATGGCTGAGATATTCGTTACAGATTACGAGCGAACTGGAGTATCTTCCGCTTAACGATGTGATATCTCTCTCTCACACACTTCCAGCAAGATCGCATCCGAAACCCTTTGCCATGATTACTGGCAGTTATATAAGACGCCCCTTCATCATTCTCCGTCACGGAATCACTTACGGACCACGAATGCGCGACGAGCTAGTCATTCCTAGCTTCCTCCGCAACGCACTCAATGACAAGCCAATCATTATCGCGGGCGATGATAGTCAGTTCCGAAACTTTGTTTATGTGGAAGACTTGGTTGAAGCCCGTGTATCGGCGATTTCGGAAAAAGCGCAGAATCAAGCTTATAATCTTGAAGGATTTCGGCCGATTACTATCCGAGAAATTGCGGAGACAATCCGCCGACTACTAAAAAATGGAGTTCGGATGCCAGCCCGACTCGATGACTACGTTGGACAGCAAGTCTCCGCAGAGAACGTCAAGAATGAGTTGGAGTGGGAACCTAAGACTGATTTCGAAGAGGGAATGTGCCGCACCCTTCTCTGATACGCCGAGAATCACAAGATTCCGCTCCCCCGCTGCTTGATTCTAGTCTTTCCGGAGGAAACTTTGCGAATTGTCTATCTCTCAGACAACCTTACAATCCACGATGAGAGATTCCTGCGGAAGCTTACCCAACGCGGCTATGATACTTGGCTGATCACTTACTACCATGAATTGAGCGTGCCAGAGCCAATGCAAAGAATTGACGGATTACATATTATCCACTGGCACAATCCGCATTATGCAAGACGTTTTAAGTCTGATGGCGAATATGTCAGCATTGAATCAAGTGGCTGGCGACGCCAGCTACTTGCCGTACAGGGACTGTGGCAGTGCTTACAACACTTCCGTAAAATCCTCGCCGAGATCAGGCCTGACATCGTTCACGCGGGCTGGGTATATTCCAGCGGCCTTATTGCGGCCTTGTCAGGGTTCCGCCCATGGCTCCTAATGCCATGGGGATCCGATGTGCAGGTGATGCCCTATCAATCCCATGGTCGGCGAATAGTGGCACGATACGTATTGCGTCAGGCGAATATGATCACTTGTGACTGTCAAGCTGTGAAGGACAACATCATTCGGTTATCTGGCTATCCAGCTGATCGTATTGTCGTTGCTCCATGGGGTATTGATCTCCATCAGTTCCGACCAATGAATCATTTAAATTCAATTCGCAGCCAATTGGGATGGGAGCGTTCGAAGATCTTAATTGTTACCCGCCAATTAAAGAGCTTTTATGGTATCGAATACCTCATTTCGGCTATGCCGCTTATATTAGCTGCCGAACCACAAGTACGGCTTCTTGTTTGTGGCGACGGTCCCTTGGAAACGACGTTGCGTAATATGGTTCGTCAGCTTCATCTCGAATCAGCGGTTTATTTTGCCGGTTTCGTACCGAATCATCTCTTGCCAGGCTATTTAAACGCAGCCAATATTTATGTGTCTCCCTCATTAGAAGATGGTTCATCTCTGTGCCTCGGACTGCCTTCAGTGGTAACTAACATCCCTGCTGTGTTGGAGTGGGTTAAACACGGTCACAATGGGTATGTGGTCTCAAAACGTGATGTGGAAGGACTTGCAAGCGCGGTTGTCAACATGCTGCAGGATGATTCGTCGCGAGCCAAGATGGGAGAAGCATCATTAGCGACCGCACTGTTGCACGCCGATTGGGATAAGAACTTCAAAACGGTGGAAGAAATCTATCATCATCTGATCCGACAATAGGTACGTGAATTTACAGTTATTAGTTTGACACTTTTTTCTCGCAAGCACGTGTGGGTGGCGTACAGGCTTTGTTGAAGCGAGAGACGTTTGTGACGAATCTCTCTTAACCCGTTACTACCGTGATGGCTAAGCTCAGTGATACTCATAAACGCCAATATCATAGTTGCCGGCTTGCGGCCGAGCGAGACCATCAAAGTCGGTAGTGACCCCCACCGAAAAAAGATTAATTCCTGTGTTGATGGCCAATGAGCCGGATTGAAGGTGGAAATCACTTGCCGCGGGATTGACGAAGGTGGGATCGGTCATAAGGTTGTTGGACTGTATTGTTCCGACACCAACGTCTGTAATTCCGGAGTTATTCAGGTAACAAATATTGTTTTTGAGAATTGTACTGGTTGATGGAGTGCCGACTACAATGCAATTGCCGCGATTACTGTAAATTGTATTGTTATATACGGTTGCATTGGCCGCACTAAATCCTATTTGAATGCCATCTATATTGCCCTGAACTATATTATTGTAGGCAATGTTGTTTGAGCCAGAACCTAGGAGGATTCCGGGGCCTCGAGTGCCTGAAGTCCCATTGCTGTACACATAATTTCCGCGAACGACGTTGTTGCTCACATCGGTGTGACCAGAGCTATAAATATGCACTCCCCAGCCTTTGTTGTGGTGCACTTTATTGCCTTGGATCAAATTCCCGGGGCCGGTAATATACATGCCGTGATCGAAGTCGGTATTGCCGTTGTCGTGTATGTCATTGTTGATGAATTCGTTATTAGTGCCCCCCAAGATGCCGTTCTCGTGACCGTTTTTTATCTCGTTGTTTGAAAATCTAATATGATGAGCCCCATTATCGAATTTAATTACATCATATAGGCAATTGGCACAGTCAAGAATAAAAGCATTGATAGCGATGTATTGGTGAGGGGGGCCAAAAGTAAAAATACGGCAAGGCGCACCGCATGAACCCCCCGTCGGACGGATTGTTACCGTGTCGCCAGGAAAAGCAGAAAGAGTTAGCGGGTTGGACCAGGATGTTCCTGCAATTGCAGGGTAATAAAATTCCTCAGTGTAGGTTCCCGCCCGGACATAAAGCGTATCGCCCGGTTGGAGGCATCCGAAAGCCCCGCTGATAGTCAGCTTCGGTGTCGATTGGCTTTGCGCCTGCGAACAAGAGTTAGAATCGCTGCCCGTTTTAGCTACGTAATAAGTCTTGCCCGTTCCAGTGGTACCCGTGAGAGTATTGGTGAAAGAAGCCGAAGCCACGGCACTGGGACTGTACCCGCTCTTGAAAGCCTTGGCATTTACCGTGGCGCTGTTCGTAAGAGTCATAGCTCCGGTGTAAAGCGTTGATGACTGCGTGGGCGTCGAGCCGTCTGTGGTGTAGTAAATTGGAGCTCCTGAGGTTGCCGACTGTATCGCCAGGGACACAAAACCCGCAAAGTTTCCTCCGTTGGGACTAATCGTCGGCGTTGCCACTGTTAGCGCTAAGGTTACACTGAGAGTAAATGCTGTGGTTTTTGTCACGCCGCTTCCTGTGGCTGAGATCGTAATCGGAAAA